>JBKKAI010000418.1:0-5504 GCA_046714815.1 Terriglobia bacterium
CAGGGAAGCGGTGGAAGTTCCGCTTCTCCCGTAGGCAATCGTCAATGATTCAATCGTCAATTGGCGGCGAGCATCGGCAGCGGTGCAAGGCCGCGGAATCCGTGGATGCGTTCTTCCGTTGGTTGCGGCTATGCCGCGCTGTGCCTCTGTGGCCTTCCTTACACCACGATGACCTGGTGGTCGCCGCAGTCCACCGATATCTGCTGGTGCAGCCTGTCGAGAAGGCCCGGGCCGAAGCGCGCCAGGAAAGAGACGCCGCTGTAAACCCGCTCCTGGAGATTCTTGTTGGGGTAGATGAAGCCGGAGAGCAGCGCGAAGTCACGGGCCAGCGTTTCCGATCGGGCGGCGGCAGCGCGGCCGGCCTTGCGCCTGACTTTGTCCCACTGGTAACTGATCTTGCGCGCCGAAGTAGCCACGGCATCGGCCAGTGTCGGATCGAAGTCGCCGACGTGGCGGCGCAGGTCGGCCAGGGTGTCGTGCAGGCGGCGCTCGCCGGACGCCAACGAGGAAGCCAGCTCTTCCGGCAGCAGCCGCACGGCCATCTTCTCTTCGAGTTCCGGCCCGCTGAAAACGTCGGCGACCGAGACGCCGTAGCGCTCGATCAGTTCGGCCGCCTGGCCATCGAGCAGGGTGAGGCTGGCACGGGGATGCACCACCGGCATCCGGCCGAGCAGGCTCTTGTACAGCACGCTGACCTGCGCCATGTAAGCGACTTCGGCCGGGCCGCCCACATAGCCGACGGTGGGCAGGAGCGTGTCCTGAACAATGGGCCGCAGCAGCACGTTCGAGGAAAAATCTTCGGGCTGCGACTCCAGGTGATCCAGCAACTCGGTGCGGCTCACCGGCGCATCGTCGCGAAGAAACTCGCCGTTGCGGCGGCGCAACGCGGTGCGGCGGCCCTCGAAGCGCTGGAACAACAGCGTGGAATTGGGGGTGACGTGGACCTGCGCGTGGTATCCGGCTTTGACCAGATCCTGATCGCGCTCGATCAGCGCCTGGCCCAACTCCGGGGCCGACTCGATGGCGCGCCGGAACACACCGCCCGCCAGCCGGCGAAGCTGTGGGTGCATGGGATCGAGCATGACAACGCCGAAGCGTCCCATCAGCCGGGACATCAGGCGGCCGAAGGCGTTGCCGTAAGTTTCACCGGGCCGGTAGCAGTGGCGAAGGGCTTCGGCGACCTCGCCGGTCCACTCCGCGGGCGGCAGAAGAGCGATGGCCCGCTCGGTTTCCCGGCCGATCCCTGCCCCCAGCGTCACTTCGCCCACCGGCGCATTCTCGACGTGGGGCGCCGCCTGGTCCGCGATGCGCTGCGGCTGGCAGCCGGCATCCATCAGGAACGTGTGGTTCACTTCCGCGAGATCGTGGTCTTCGGTGGCCAGCCAGAAAACAGGGACGCAGTCCAGGCCGCGCCCGGTAAGCCGCTCGGCCAGCCGCACGGCGGTGAGCGCCTTGTAGAATGCAAACAGCGGGCCGGTGAACAGGCCCACCTGCTGGCCGGTCACCAGCGCGACAGCGCCGCGGCGAAGCCGCTCGATGTTGCGCCGGGTCTCGTCGCTCGAGCCGAAAAGCTCAGCCTGTTTCCCCAGCACCGCCGCGACCGCGCTGCGGGCAGCCTCCGGGTAGGCATTCGGACGGCGCAGGGCCTCGGCGGCCTGAAAAAAGGCTGGCTCGTCGAAGGGTGCGAGGCCGAAAAAAGGGCGGAGGCGATCGAACCGGTAGAGAAAATCGGTGAAGAGCCGTGTGGTGTGCGGAATTTCCGCCTGCCTGATACAGTGACTTTCCATCGGCCTTTGGGATAGTACCATGTAACCTGGGAGCGCGGGCGAACGCGGAGCACAACGCTCCGGGTTCGTCCCGCCCGCATCCGGAGTGGCGGACGCAACCGGGGCGGGCCAGAGGCCCGCGCTCCCAGGCTGACATGCTGCGCACTCTATTGGTCGTGACCGTAACCGTACTGTACGTGTTGTTCATCGCCGCGCCGGTGCTGGCCTATTCGCTGGTGAGCGGCAACGACGAGGTGATGTTCAAGTGGGGCGTGCGCGGCGCCCGGCTGGCCCTGTGGCTCGCCGGGGTGCGAATCCGCATGGAAGGCCGCGAGCACATTCGGCCGGGACAGACCTGCGTCTTCATGTCCAACCATGTCGGCATGGTGGAGCCGACGGCGCTGGTGGTGTCGCTGCCGCGCGTGGCGGCCCTTGCCAAGCAGGAGGTCATGAAGCTGCCGATCCTGGGCCGCGCGCTGAGACTCACCGGGTTCATTCCCGTGGTTCGCGGCAGCCAGCAGGCGCCCGAGGCGGTGAACGAAGCCATCACGACTCTGCGAGGGGGACGCTCGCTGCTGGTTTTTCCCGAAGGAACGCGCAGCCGCACCGGCGACTTGCTGCCGTTCCGGCGCGGCGTCTTTTTGATGGCCATCCGGGCCGGCGTGTCCATCGTTCCGATTACGTCGGTGGGCAGCCGCGAGATCATGCGTAAGGGCGACCCGCGGATTCATCCCGGCGAGGTGCGGTTGATTCTTCACCCGCCGATCCCCACCGCGGGCCTGGCCGAGAGCGACCGATTCGCGCTGGCCGAACGAGTGCGCGATGTGATCGCCTCGGCGCTGCCGCCGGCGCACGCCGAGCCACCCGGCGTCGGCGTCGTGTAGGATCCGCCTATGATCAAAGAGATTCTTCAGCTCGGCAACCCGCTGTTGCGCGAGCGCTCGCGGGAGATCGGTGATGCCTCGGCGCCCGGGGTGCGCCGCGCTCTGGACGATCTGCGCGATACGCTTCACGACTTTCAGCGCCGCAACGGCTTCGGGCGCGGCATCAGCGCCGTGCAGATCGGCGAGCCGCTGCGGCTGATCTACATCGAGATCGGCGGGCGCGCTTATTGCCTGTTGAATCCGGCCGCCGCCGAGCAAAGTCCGGAGAAGCTGCTGGTGTGGGACGACTGCTTCAGCTTTCCGGATCTGTGCGTGCGCCTGGTCCGCTCCGCGTGGGTGCGCGTCACCTATACCGACGAAGCGGGCCGGCCCCAGTCGGTGCGCGGTGAGGGCGATTTCTCCGAATTGCTGCAGCACGAGCTGGACCACCTGGACGGCATACTCGCGGTTGACCGGGCGATAGACAGGGCGAGCTTCGCCACGCGCGCCGAATACGAGCGACGCTTCAAGAACCAGCGCATCGTTACGGTGACGGCTGGTTCCCCGATCCGTCTTTAACCCGGGCGGCATCGGCTTGCACGGAAGCTTCCGCGCGGAAAAGCGGTGGCAAGCCACCGCCCTCCAAACCAGAGCCGCCAAGATTCATGGGTTAGTGCTGGGGCGCCGTCGCGGCGGCTGCTCGCTCCGCGGATTCCCGCATATCCCGAGACCCGAGCAGAAACGCGCCCAGCGCCGCCGCGTAACAGGCTGTGCCGGTCCAGTAGGACGCTGAAATGCCGGCCTGGAGCGCAATCACCACCGCCACGACGGAGGCGCATACGGAGGTTGCTCCGTTGATTCCCCACAACCAGGGAGTCAGCGCCGGCGACCTTTCTGAAGCGATCCTCATTCCCAGGGGAAACGCCGTGCCCATAAATACGCCGAGCGTGGAAAGAATGGCAACCGACACGCCGATCCTCACCGGCGTCGTCGAGCCGGCAAAAAAACCGGCCACGTACGGCGTCACGTTTCCCCAGACAAGCTGGACGCATACGAGAATAAGCAGAAGCCTGGCAGCCGGCCCGCGGCGAAAACCGCCCGTGAGGCGCTGGCTGAAATGGCTGCCGATGCCGCTCGAAAGCAGCAACGAGAACAGGACGACGGAAAGCGCATAAGTAGGATGCCCCAGGAAAATCATCAGCCTCTGCATCTGCGAGACCTCGATGAACATGAAGCCGGACCCGATCAGAAAGAAAAAAGCGGCCAGCGGCAGCGAACCTTTCAGGGGCGTCCTTCCGAGACTCAGGACCAGCGGCACAATAATGAAACCCAGGGTGAGAAGCAGGACGATGGCCAACAACCCGCCCAGCACGATGACCGCTCCCAGGGCCCCGGTCAGATGCGCTCCCGGTTTCCATATCTCGGCCTGCAGCAGCTCCCGCGGACGAACGATGTGAAAGAAGAACGGCCAGTTGTCAGTCGGGGCCGACAGATCCTCGGCGAGCGTGGCTAGAAAGGCCCGCGGATCGTCGGGCGCGGCAATCCGCTCGAAGGTGGAATCCGCTGCGGCGGCCGGGCTGAGCACCACGTCGAAGGCCATCCGCTTCGCGGCATCTCCGATGATCTGCTGATCCGCCTGCGAAAACGGCTGGGGACTGACAAGGATGTTGCCGACCCCCGCGGGGTACTCATTTCCCTCCTGGCGCCCCCCGTGCTTGACCAGCAGGATGTGGTCTCGGGGATTCCGCGCGCCAAGCTGTCGCAGCGTGGTGGCGGCCAGAGAAGTCAGGCGGTAGGCATCGGTTGGGCCGCCCGCCAAATAATAGCGGGAGACCGTTAACACTCCCCGTGGGCTCAGGTGAGCCAGCAGTGTTTTCCAGGCCTCGGCCGTATAGAGAGAGTTCTCCGAAAGGACAAAGGCGCCGGCGGCGGTGGCGGCCCAGGTGTCAATCAGCGAAATCTGAATAATGTCAAAGGTGCGCGTTTGGCGCGTGATATAGCTGCGGGCTTCGTCATGGACAAATGTCACGTTCGGGTATCGGTCCAGGTGGCCGGTAAAGTCGCCGAACCTGCGGTTTACCGCGCGAATGATGTTCTCGTTGATCTCGACGCCCACCACCGAGCGCTGGCCGAAGGCCAGCGCGCTCAGGATATCGCGCCCGCCACCGGTTCCCACCACCAGCACGTCGGCGTTCGGTTTCAGGTGGTGGGCCAGATTCGTGACGTCGTACTTGAGGTAATCGAGCCCGGTGACTGGTCCCTCGAAGGAGGTCAGCACGGTTCCCGCACCGGCGTCAATGTTGAGATAGATCTGTCTGACTTTCTTGCCGCCGGTGTAGGCGGAGCTCAAACCCCAGCCAAAAGGGTCCTCCGGTTCCTCCGGGTATCCCGCCACGGTCACGCGCGAAAACGAGTTCCACTTTTCGTACAGAATTGGAACCGTCTCCAACTCACCCTTCACCCATTTGGGCTTCAACCAGTCAATGCGCAGAGAGGGATTGATTCTGGCAAAAATGCCGGAGTGCGCCGCGGCCAGCGCGGCCAGGGCGCAGCCGCCGCCGATGGCCAGCCGCCGGATGGTTCCGGGCTCCGGCCGGATGAAGCAGAGGCTGCCCACGGCCGCCAGGAACGCGACCAGGACAACCGTGGTGGGGCCGTTGGTGGCATTGATCGTAACGATCAGCAGAAAGCATCCCAGGCCGGCGCCGGCCAGGTCGGCCGCGTAAAGGCTTCCCACCTGGTTCGGAAAACGCGTCAGCGAAAGGCAGATGCAGATGCCGCTGAACACGAAGGGGACGGAGATAACCAGGTAGGTCAGGCCCAGGTAGAAAACATTCTTGATCGAAGTAGGTCCCGTGAAGCGGATCTGAAGGTG
>JBKKAI010000419.1:0-4725 GCA_046714815.1 Terriglobia bacterium
CATTGCATCTGCGCGCCGTCAATCTTCACCCAGGATTTGTCGTATCCGTGCCAGCGCCAGGTGGGTGAGGCGCCAACCGGATCCATCACCAGTTCCTTGAGGACCTGAGGCAGCGGCTTCCGCCAGACGTGGAGCAGCGCCAGTGCGAGCTGGTTCACCCGGACATCGTTATAGCGCCAGTGCTTGCCCGGCGACTCCGGTGGGCGGCGCGTACCGTTGAAGCGGTCCGCCCAGTCCGGCTTGCCCCACAGCGTGCCCTGCCAGCCGCTGGTTTGGTTCAGAAGCTGACGCCAGGTGATGGGGGCGTTGTGTTCGGAATCAAATCCGGCGTCCGGCGCGTAATCGCGGACGCGGTCGTTCACGTCGCGGATCAGGCCGCGGTCGAGGGCCAGCCCGGCCGTGGTGGACAGGTAGGTCTTGGTCACGCTGAATGTCATGTCCACGCGAGTGGTGTCGCCCCATTCAGCCACGATGTAGCCGTGGCGGACGATCAGGCCGTTTGAGGCGCCGCGCTCTTTCGCCGGCCCGATGATTTCGCCATAAGGCTCGCCGTCGGCGCCGAAAACCGCGGCGCCGTTCTTGTCGCGGCGCTGCGGGCTGAAGTGGGCCTTCGCGAACGCGATGGCTTCATTGAGGCGCGCGGCATCCAGATTCACCTGTTCCGGCGCGCGCCGTTCCCACTCGTCCCAGCGCCCCGGATAGTACGGCGCCTGCTGTGCCGCCGCAGTCTGGCAAACCAGCAGCGCCACGACCAGTAGCGCCCACCGGAACCGGAAATTGATTTTTCTCATCGTGTGCTCGCAGGAGTGAGCGGTTCGAAACGTAGCACGCATGCGCGCCACGCCGCAACGGGAGCCGCCAGGTTGCTTCCGTTCCTATCATGCCATGCCACATCATGGTATTCTTCGCGGTATCGAAAGAAAGGTCGTCCTATGCGCCACCTCGCCTCGCTCGCCTTTTTTGCATTCTTCCTGACCCGCCTGGTCTTCGGACAAGCCGGTCTGGGCTCCATCTCCGGCACGGTGATTGATTCGGCGGACGCCGTCGTGCCGAACGCCGCCATCCGGGTCCTGCAAGTAACAACGAATTTCGAGCGCGTCACCGTCAGCAACGAAAACGGCATCTTCAACCTCCCCTCGCTGGTTGCCAGCACCTACACGATCACCATCAACGCGCCCGGCTTCAAGGAGAAAAAGCTCGAGAACGTGACGCTGAATGCGTTCCAGACCCTTACGCTTGGCCGCATCATGCTGGATCTGGGTTCGGGGCCGGCGACCACGGTGACCATCACGGCGGAACAGCAGATGATGGTCACCGAAAACGCCGTGCGTTCCGAGACGATTCAGTCCAGGCAGGTAACCGACTTGCCGCTCCAGGGCCGCAACTGGTCAACGCTGTTGAAGATCATTCCCGGGTCTACGCCGCGCAACACCAACGCCATCAATGGCCGCGAAGCCGGCTATGACGGATACGGCGATTTCCGCATCAACGGAAAGGCTTCGAACCAGACCCAGGTGAACCTCGACGGCGGCAGCAATGTGGACCACGGCAGCGACAATAAGACCACGGTGACTCCGAGCCTCGAGGCCATCCAGGAAGTATCCATCCTGACCAACAACTTTCAAGCCGAATATGGAATCCGGGCCGGCACGGTAGTGAACATCGTCACCAAGTCGGGCACAAACAACTGGCACGGAACGGTCTGGGACTACATCCGCAACGAGGCGCTGAATGCAAGGCCGTGGACCGACGGCTTCTTCGGCCGTCCCAATCCGCGCTACCGTTATAACTACTTCGGCGGCAACCTGGGCGGCCCGATCCGCAAGGACAAGCTGTTCTTCTTCGTCAACCACGAAAACCTGAAACAGGATACGCCCACCATCCGGCAGCAGATCCGCGTTCCTACCGAGCTCGAGCGCCAGGGTGATTTCTCCCAGACCGTGAACGCCGACGGCACCCGCCCGACCATTTATCTGCCGGGAACGCAGGCATCGGGCAACCCGCAACTGCTTCCAGGCAACAGGATCCCGGCCGCCCTGATCCAGCCCCTCGGCCGCGCGATCCTGAACCTTTATCCGCTGCCGAACCTGAGGAACGAGACGAACAACAACTACCTCAACGAATACTCGAGAGAGGACAAGCGATATCTGAATGTCGGCAAGGTGGACTGGCACGTCAACGAGTCAACCCGCGCATACGTGCGCTTCAATTACGATTACCAGCACTATCGCGACCTGGTGACCTTCGCGGCCGGCAGCAACCTGCCCTTCGTGGTGACCGGCTGGAACCGGCCGGACAAGGCGATGACCATCAATCTCACGAAAACCTTCTCGCCCACTCTGGTCACGGAAACCTTGTTCAACTGGCAGAAGGATTTCGTGAACGCACCGCTGGAAATCTCCAAAGACCCGGCGAAGATTGACCGGGTCGCGGCGGGGCTGAAGGACCTCCCACTGGCGTTTTCCAACACCACCGGCATCCTGCCGGAAATCACCGGCACCGGCTATCAGGATTTCCAGTTCAACCGCTTCCCCTGGTACGCGAAGGCTCCCGAATATCAGTTCGCGCAAACCTGGACGTGGACGCGCGGGACGCACATATTCAAGTGGGGCGGCCAATACATCCTGAACAAGAAGGACGAGATCAACCAGGCGATCGAAAAGGGGAGCTTTAATTTCGGCGTCAACACGGCGAGTGATTTCGACATGGGCTATGGCCCGGCGAACGTCCTGACCGGCGCGCTTTCGCAGTTCCGCCAGGTTTCCAGCCCGTCGCACAAGCTGTCGAAATACCAGGATTACCATTTCTTCGTCCAGGACACGTGGAAAATAACGCCGAAGCTCACGCTGGACTACGGCCTGCGCCTGTATCACATCCCCACCGAGCGCAATACGGACCGCCGGATCACGCTCGACGCGGTGTTTGTGCCCGGCCTTTGGGATCCCGCCAAGGCGCCACGCTATTACGTGCCGGACCCGACGAACACCCGCCGGCTCATTGATCCGGCGAGGCCGAACGAACCGCTGCCCACGAACACGTTCAGCGCCCTGCTGTACTCCCTGGTCCCCGGTTCCGGCGACCCGCGGAACGGCGTGGTAGCGCTGGGACAGGCCATCGGCGAAGCCGGGATCCGGAATCCCGATTTCATCCTGCTCGCGCCGCGGGGCGGGTTCGCCTGGCAGTTCATGAACAAGACGGTGCTTCGCGGCGGCTTCGGCTGGTCCTACAACCGGCCCACCATCGGACAGGCCACCGGCACGTTCCAGAACGGCCTGGCTGACTCGGTTGACTATCGCCAGACGAGTCTCAATACGCTGAACACCACCACCGTAAAGCGCCTTTCGCCACAGAACTTCGGCGCGATCGACGAATCGAGCAATGCGGTGCCCACCGTCTACGATTTCAGCCTCTCGATCCAGCGGGAACTTCCGTTTGCCATCGTGTTTGACGTCGGATACATCGGCAACATTCAACGGCACCAGACGATGCAGTTCAACATCAACCAGGTGCTGCCCGGCACTTCCTGGAGACCCGAGTTCATTGATCCGCGGCTGGCGGGCAACAACTTCGCCGGCCCGGTTTCCGGGTCGAACCCGGGAGCGCTGCCGGGGACCCAGGCGGTGGACAACAACCTGATGCGGCCCTTCCGTGGATTAGGCAGCCTGAACCTGATCACCAACGTCGGCAACGCGCGGTATCACTCGCTGCAATGGAGCCTGAACAAGCGTTACAGCCGCGGCTTCGCGATGCAGTTCTCCCATACCTGGGGCAAGCTGATCACGGGCACCGAGAGTTTCGGTCCATTCTATTACCGGTGGAAGGAATACACGGGCTTCGTGGCGAACGAGGACCGCCTGCACGTGGTCGGCGTCAACTACACATTGGACGTACCGAAGCTGTCGAGGCGCCTGCGCCTGGACAACGTTTTCGGCAGGCAGTTGCTGGACGGCTGGGGCATCGCGCACCTCATGAATTTCTACTCGGGCCGGCCGCTCACCCCGACCTTCGGCCTGCAATACGCCAACAACACGCAGGGTGTTGCGAACATCAACAGCATTTTCACCGGCAGTCCCGATATCGCGCCGCGGATCCAGCCTGCCGCCAACCCGAATAATGGGATCGCTTCGATCTCCAAGACTTACGACGTGAGCCGATTCAGCATCCCGGCGATACCCGGCGTGGGCATGGGCTCGCGCAACTATCTCTGGTCGCCCGGCACGTTCTCGAACGACATTAACATCAGCAAGATGTTCCCCATCCGCGAGGGCAAAGGACTCGAGTTGAGAGCCAGCCTCTTCAACCCCTTCAATCAGGTGCGGAGGCAGGACATCAATATCGGCCACACCTTCAAAATGCGGGGCTCAGGGATGTCGGACGGGTACTCCCTGTTCAACACGCCCGAAATGCTGGTGCAGAACCTGGTGAGCCGGGTTGGTGGCGCCACCGAAGCGGAGAAATACAACCAGTACCGCGGAGGCGTCGGCCACACCGACGTGACCAGCGTGCTCGACATGCGCCGCATCGAGATCGGGCTGCGTTTCAAATTTTGACAGCACAGGCGCGAATGCCCGGTCCCGCGCGCGCTACTTCCAGGCGGGCAGGGAGACGGTGGCGCGGTAATTGGAATCGTTGTAGTGCGGGTTGCGGACGGGCGCGTAGATGCGCTCGCCGCTGAACGGGCGGTCCTGGGTGTAAATCCAGACGCGCTCCTGGTCCCACAGGATG
>JBKKAI010000420.1:0-3824 GCA_046714815.1 Terriglobia bacterium
ATCAGCAGCAGCGCCACGCCCAGCGCCACGTGCGCCAGCACGTTGCCGATGTAAAACAGCGAAGGAGTGGCAAACGCGGCGAGATACGCGCTGTTCGCCACCAGCAGCGCGAGCAGACCCGCCGTCGCTTTCCCCGGCCCTTTCCTGGGTTCCATCGTTAGCTGTCCATTATGCCACCTACCTCCGGCCAGAACATCCATTGATGATTGCCAGAACTGGACAATGGTCAATAGTATGGTAGGAAGATGCCCAGCGAAGAACGCATCCTCGCCCACCTCGGCAAACAGCCGAAACAGGAGGCCAGCTTCAAGCAGTTGCTCCGCGAATTGGGAGCGCGCGGCGAAGACCGGCAGGCGCTGAAAGACACGCTGGCGAAAATGTCTCGCGAAGGGATTCTGCTCGAAACGCGCGGCCAGGTGTATTCCCTGGCCAAGGCCGGCCGATTCCTTTCCGGGCGGCTGGTGCGGCATCGCGACGGTTACGGCTTCGTGATTCCCGCCGAGCCGGTGCCGGGCATGGCCGGCGACGTCTACGTGCAGGAATACGAGATCGGCAACGCCATGCACGGCGACCAGGTGCTGGTGCGGCTGGGCAAGGTGGACGCGCGCGGGCGCGCGGAAGGGCGTATCCACAAGGTCCTCTCGCGGGCGCACGAAACCGTCGTGGGGCAGCTCCAGAGCGGCCCGCGCGGCGCCATCGTGATGCCGTGGGACGAGCGGCTGCGCGACGAGATCGTCATCCCGCGCGGCGAGCCGCTGCCGGGCGGCGCCGCGCCGGCGGACCTCGACGGCATGATCGTCAATGTCGAGCTGACCCGCTTCCCCGGCCCCACCGACCGCGCCCAGGGCCGCGTGCTCGAAGTGCTCGGCAAGCAGGGTGATTTCGGCATTGACGTCGAAATCGTCATCCGCAAACACCACCTGCCGCACCGCTTCCCCGCCGAAGCCAGCGAAGAGGCCGCCGCGGCCCCGCAGTTTCTTTCCTCGCGCGAGGTGGAAGGCCGCCGCGATTTCCGCGGGCTGCCGATCGTCACCATTGACGGCGAAACCGCGCGGGATTTCGACGACGCCGTCTTCGTCGAGCGCCGGGAGCCCGGCGGCTACCTGCTCCACGTCCACATCGCCGACGTGGCCCACTACGTCCGCGCCGGAACCCCGCTCGACCGCGAGGCCCGCCTGCGCGGCACCTCGGTCTATTTCCCCGACCGCGCCGTGCCCATGCTGCCCCATGAGCTTTCCAGCGGCATCTGCTCGCTGCTGCCGCACGCCGAGCGCCTGGTGCTTTCCTGCCTGATGACCATGGACCGCCAGGGCCAAGTGCTCGACTACGAGCTTGCCGAGGGCGTGATCCGCAGCGCCGAGCGCATGACCTACACCAACGTCAACAGGGTGCTCGAAGGCGATCCCGGCCTCGGCGCGCGCTATGCCGCGCTGGCCGCGAATTTCGAGCTGATGAAAGAGCTGGCGCTGGTCCTCAACGAGAAGCGGCGCCGCCGCGGCTCGATTGATTTCGACATGCCCGAGCCGGAGATCGAATTCGATGAACTCGGGCAGATGCGGGCCATTACCCGCTCGGAGCGGAACATCGCGCACCGCCTGATCGAGGAGTTCATGTTGGCGGCCAACGAAACCGTGGCCGGCCACCTCGACGGGCTGGAGGTGGCGTCCCTCTACCGCATCCATCAGAAGCCCGACCCGAAGCGCGTGATGGATTTCGAAGAAATCGCCGTCGGGTTCGGATACAGCCTGGGCATCGGCGGGCTGCCGGTCGAACGCCACCGCATCCGGTCAGGACGCGGCGCTGGCCGGAGCACACGTTTCGGACGCGAGCGGGGAGGGCGCTTTGACCGCCAGCTTGAGATTCCCGCCGACGTCGCCATTACCCCGCGCCATTACCAGCAGCTTGCCGGCGCGATCGCCGGCAAGCCGGAGGAGCGCATCCTGTCTTACCTGATGCTGCGGTCGCTGAAGCAGGCCCGCTACTCGGAACTGAACAGCGGCCACTTCGCGCTGGCCGCGCCGGTTTATACGCACTTCACCTCGCCCATTCGCCGCTACCCCGACCTGATGGTGCACCGCATCCTGAAGGCGGTGCTGCACGCGCCCGGCTCGTTCACCGCGCCTCCCGCTCCGCGCGGCAAGCAGGACGCCCGTCCCGGCCCGATCTCAGAAACCGAGCTAAAGCTGGTGGCCGAAGAAACTTCCGACGCCGAGCGCCGCGCCCAGGACGCCGAGCGCGAGCTGCTGGAATGGAAGAAAGTCGCGTTCATGGCCGAGCGCCTCGGCGAGGAGTTCGATGGCCTGGTGGTCAACGTAGCCAAGTTCGGCTTTTTCGTCGAGCTGACCGAGCTGTTCGTCGAAGGCCTGGTCCACATCACCAGTCTCACCGGCGACCGTTATTTCTTCCGCGAGCACACCCGCGAGTGGGTGGGAGAGCGGTCGCGGCGCCGCTTCGGGTTGGGCGCCCGCGTACGGGTGCTGGTGGAACGCGTGGACCCCGTCGCGCTCAAAATCAATTTCGCTCTGGCGGATTAGCCCGCGCCCGGCTTCGAAGCCGTCGGGGCGGCCTTACTGTGGGACCTCGACCATCAGGTCGTCCCAGTGGCGCTCGGTGATCTCCCAGCGCCGGCGCTCGTTTCGCCGCAACTCCTCCTGGTCCGCGTAAAGGCGGCGCAGGACCTGCTGGTTATGTTCCTCGTCGCCGAGCACCGCGAAGCTCGGGTAGCGCAGCAACACCTTGTAGTGCCATTCGGGAGACCCCTGGTGCAGTTGCGGCTGGAAAATGGTGATCGAGAGCAGCCGGCCCTCCTTCTGCAGCTCCTTGAGCATTGGCAGGTGCCATTTCTTGTAAAGAGCAAGCCACTCCTCATTCTTTCCGGGACTGATCTTGTAGTAGTTCTCGATCACCGGCTGGCGCTGTTGGGCGGCCGCCACACCGTACACGATGAAGGCCAGGACCGCAGAGGCAAGAACCCTTCTCATGCGCACCTCCAATGAAAAACCCTGCCCGCAGGGGCAGGGTCTCCTAATCGGCTTCTTTTTGAAAACCTTAATCCAGTTCCGGAAGCTTCAGCTTGGCTTTTCCCAGCGCCTTGTCGAGAAGCATCTCTACCTGCCGGTTCTGCAGGCTCTTGACCGTGGCCAACTCGCTGACCAGCAGGTGCCGCGCCCGGTCCAGCATTTTCTTTTCCCGGAACGAAAGCGGCTTGCCGCGCGCCAGTTGCAGCAGCCCCTTCATCACTTCGGCCACCTGCAACAGCGACCCCGACCGCATCTTCTCGGAGTTTTCCTTGAAGCGGAACTTCCAGTCCGCGTGGGTCCGGCAGCTCCCGTTCGAGAGGTAGCCCAGCACCCGCTCCACCTCCACCTGCTTCACGATACGCCGCAAGCCCACGTGCTCCACGCTTGTAAAAGGCACCATCACCGTCAGGCTGCTGGCGCTAATCCGCAGAAGATAGAACTTTTCGGCTAGTCCCGATCCTGAGATGTTGCGGCTGCTGATCTGCTCAATCGTGCCCACGCCGTGGTTGGGATAAACAACCTTATCCCCTATCTGAAAGTTCATCATAAAAAAGTAGCCCCGTCCCAGACCCTTTTCGGGAAACAGACCTGGGTTCACCTGGAAGTTGGCATGCTGAAGATCATCTTCTAGCCTAAGCGCTCCTGTGGAAAAAGTCAATTGAAAATGCGCCCGTATAATTACTATAAAAATAGTTAACGGGTCCACGTATAACTATTTATATAGTTTAAGGTGAACCGTGTATGCTTGTACCCAAGGAGGAAGTGTATGCGGCGTCGAACTTCTCTAATCTACCTCATCGGCAC
>JBKKAI010000421.1:0-3224 GCA_046714815.1 Terriglobia bacterium
GCGTCCGCGTATTTGCCTTGGGCGCGATAGAGCGCTGCCAGGTTGTTGAGACTGGCGGCCACGTCGGGATGCTCCGGCCCCAGCGTTTTCTCCCGAATCGTCAACGAGCGCCGGTAGAGCGGCTCGGCATCCGCATATTTGCCTTGGGCGCGATAGAGCAGTGCCAGGTTGTTGAGACTGTTGGCCACGTCGGGATGATCCGGCCCCAGCGCTTTCTCGCGAATCGTCAACGAGCGCCGGAAGAGCGGCTCGGCGTCCGCGTATTTGCCTTGAGCGTGATAGAGCATTGCCAGGTTGTTGAGACTGGTGGCGAGGCGCCCGTCCAGTTCGCCAAACTGTTCCGCCACCTGCTGCGCGGCACGCAGCAGCTTCTCAGCCTCTTCGTATCGGCCCTCCCTCAATGCCTTCATACCAGCGTCCGTTTGCATACGTCAGGGAGTGCTCTGGGCCAGGACCAGCGATGTAAAAAGGATTGTTGCGAGCAGCCATGTGGATTTTGCTTTTTTCACCCTTGCCTCCCGGCCACTACAACCCAGATCCGTTCCAGACAAACGTCTTGTAGTGTTGACTTGTGGTGATCGTATCACCGTGTTCTCCGCGGCCTCTGCGCCTCTGCGTTGAATCTTGGACGTCCCGGAACCAAGCCAGAACCTCACCGCAGAGACGCAGAGGGCGCAGAGGAGGTATTTGCAAAAATCGCTACCTGCCGTTCAGAAGAGTTCCTGCTGGCTGGGCGCCCCAAGCTCCAGCGTTTCGTCTTCGCCGTGATCGTTTAGCCCGTACTTGTGGCGCAGGCGGCGAACCAGCTCCTGGATGCGCTTCGGGTAATCGCCGCGCAGATACGCGCCGCGCTCGTAGTTTCGGCGATACGCGGCCAGCAGGTGCGCGAACTGCTTCTCGAGGAAGGGAAAGAACTGCTTCTGCGCCGAAGGCTTCAGAAACAGAGGATTGGCCATGAACCAGCGGGCGCCGGATGCCGCCGCGCGGCGCGCCAGCTCATCGAGGTCCTTGGCGTTGTCGGTGATGGCAGGGACCACCGGCGCGGCGAAAACCGCGGTCCAGATGCCCGCCTGGGCCAGGCGGCGCACAGCCGCCAGCCGCAATTCAGGCCGCGGCGCGCGCGGCTCGAGCGCCCGCGCCAGCGATGCGCTTAGCGTGGTAATGGTGACATTGACGCGCATCGAATTGCGCCGCGCGATTTCGCGGAACAGATCAATGTCCCGCGTCACCAGGTCGGACTTGGTCACCAGCGAGAACCTGCCGCCCCGCGCCTGCTCGGCGACCACCTGCAGGATCTCGCGCGTGACTCCGAAGCGGCGCTCGGCGGGCTGGTAGGGGTCGGTCGCCGTGCCGATCGCCACCGTGGCGCCGGTGATTTTCTTCAGCTCGGCGCGAACCAGCTCGGCCGCATGCTGCTTGGCGTAAATGCGGTTCTCAAACTGCGCGCCGTCCATCTCCATGTATTCGTGCGTGTACCGGGCGTAGCAGTACTTGCAGCCGAACTCGCAGCCGCGGTAAGGGTTCACCGTGTATTCGAAGGGCATGCGCGTGGCGTCGCACTTGTTGATGATGCTGCGTGAGGCCAGCGCCAGGTATTCCACGCGGTTCTTGGCTTCGAGCGTCGGGGCCGACGCTGCCATCCGCGCGATTCCGGACAGTCCGGCCGCCGGCCCGTCGTTGGGAAGGATAGGGAAGAGGCAAGGCTGCCGCATGTGGCCTAGTTTCGCTTTTTATTCGCCTGATGTAAAGAGATCTTAACGCCGGCGGATACGCTGAGAATTGACAAGCGCTTGGCGGCAACGGTAGATTCGACGGCATGGCAAACAGCGGAGAAACAAAGGCGGGCGGCGCGGCGATTGACGCTTTGTTCGACGAGCGGCGGACATTCGCGCCGCCGAAAGGCTTCGTCGAGCGGGCGGCGCTGAAGAGCCGCGAGCTGTACGAAAAGGCCGACCGCGACCCGGAGGCGTTCTGGGCGGAGGTGGCCGAGGGCGTTGAGTGGTCGCGCAAGTGGGACCGGGTGCTGGAGTGGAAGGCGCCGCACGCCAAGTGGTTCCTCGGCGGGCAGCTCAACGTGGCCCACAACTGCCTCGACCGCCACGTCCGCGACGGCCGGCGCAACCAGGCCGCCATCATCTGGGAAGGGGAGCCGGGCGAGGAGCGGGTGCTCACCTACGGCGACCTGCTGCGCGAGGTGTCGAAGTTCGCGAACGTCCTGAAAAAGCTGGGTGTGAAAAAAGGCGACCGCGTGGCCATCTACCTGCCGATGATCCCAGAAGCGGCTATCGCCATGCTGGCCTGCGCGCGAATCGGAGCGCCGCACACGGTGATCTTCGGCGGTTTCAGTCCGGAGTCGCTGCGCGGGCGCATCAACGACGCCGAGGCCCGCGTGGTGATTACCGCCGACGGCGGGTATCGGCGCGGCGGCATCGTACCGCTGAAGCAGAACGTGGACGAGGCCATTACCGGGTGCCCCACCGTCGAGAACGTGGTTATCGTCCGGCGGATGGGCGAAGCGCTGCAGATCCATTTCCGCGAGGGGCGCGACCACTGGTATCACCGGCTGATGGACGATGCGGCGCTCGAGTGCCCGCCCGAGCCGATGGATAGCGAAGACCTCCTCTACATCCTTTACACGTCCGGCACCACGGCCCAGCCCAAGGGCATCGTCCATACCACCGGGGGCTACCTGGTGGGCGTGGCGGCGACGCATCGCTGGGTGTTCGACATTCGCGACGATGACATTTTCTGGTGCACCGCCGACGTCGGCTGGGTCACCGGGCACAGCTACGTAGTCTACGGCCCGCTGGCCAACGGCTCCACGGTATTCATGTACGAGGGCGCGCCGGACTGGCCCGACAAGTCACGCTGGTGGCGGATTATCGAGAAATACAAGATCTCGATCCTTTACACAGCGCCCACGGCCATCCGCTCCTTCATGGGCTGGGGCCAGCAGTATGTCACCAAACACAGCCTCGCCAGCCTGCGGCTGATCGGCACCGTGGGCGAGCCGATCAACCCGGAAGCCTGGATGTGGTATCACGAAAACATCGGCGGCGGGCGATGTCCGATCGTGGACACCTGGTGGCAGACCGAGACGGGGATGATTCTTATCTCGCCGATCCCCTCGCTGACCACGCTGAAGCCCGGCTCGGCCACGCATCCGCTGCCGGGGATTCATCCCGAAGTGGTGGACGACCGCGGGCAGCCTGTCGGCCCGGGCG
>JBKKAI010000422.1:0-5452 GCA_046714815.1 Terriglobia bacterium
TTGCTGGCCTGTTACAGGGAATTGCTGGAAAGCAGTGATGAATTATGAATTATGAGTTAGGAACAAGACGCTGAATCCTGGTCAGCGCATCCTTCGAGCGCAGCGTGTTCGAGCCGCTGGGCGTACCACATCGTGCCGCACCCGCTTCTCGAAACGCAACCGGGGCGGGCAAGAACACCGCCGCGACGTGCTTGCACATGGAGGGTGTCCAAGCATCACGTGCGCGCGGCTTGACGGCTCTGGTTTGGAGTGCGGTGGCTTGCCACCGCTTTTCCGAGCGAAAGCTTGCTTCCGCGCAGGCCAATGCCGCGCGTGAAAACTGGACGGGCTGCACGGGCCACTTGGGCTGCGGTCGCGGCAAGCCGCGACTCGCTTCAAAGCGGTGGCAAGCCACCGCACTCCAGAAGTTCTGCGACTGCGACGTCTGCGGAACGGCAAAGGTGGCCACAGGCCTATTCCACCGTCACGGACTTGGCCAGGTTGCGGGGCTGGTCCACGTCGCAGCCGCGGCGGACGGCGATGTGATAGGCCAGCAACTGCAGCGGGACGATTTCGAGGATCGGGGACAGCAGTTCGATGGTGGCCGGAACGGGGATGGCAAAGTCGGCGCTTTCGGCCACCTCCTGATCGCCCTCGGTGACCACCGCTATCACGATGCCTTCGCGCGCCTTCACTTCCTTGATATTCGACAGTGTCTTTTCGTAGCGGAGCTGGCTTTCCGGGTTGCCGTCTTCGCGGGTGGCCAGCACCACCACCGGCAGTTTCTCGTCAATCAGGGCGTTGGGGCCGTGTTTCATTTCGCCGGCCGGGTAGCCCTCCGCATGGATGTAAGAGATCTCTTTCAGCTTGAGCGCGCCTTCGAGCGCGATGGGGTAATGGATGCCACGGCCGAGGAACAGGAAGTCGGAGGCGCGGAAGAAGCGCCGGGCCAGCTCCTCGTACAGCTCATCATTTTCCAGCACGCGCTCCAGCTTGGCGGGCAGCCGCGTTAGCTCCTGCATGTAGCAGCGCTCCTGCTCGGGGTCGAGCTTGCCGCGCATCCCCGCCAGGTGCAGCGCCAGGATGTAAAGTGCCGTGAGCTGGGAGGTGAACGCCTTGGTGGAAGCAACGCCGATTTCCGGTCCGGCGTGCGTGTAGATGGTTCCGGCGGCCTCGCGCGTTACCATGCTGCCCACGACGTTGCAGATGGCGAGCGTGCGGGAGCCCTTGGACTTGGCCTCGCGCTGGGCGGCGATGGTATCGGCGGTCTCGCCCGACTGCGTAATGACCACCGTCAGCGTCTCGGGCGAGATGATGGGATCGCGATAGCGGAACTCGCTGCCGTAATCCACTTCCACCGGCAGGCGGGCCAGCTTCTCGATGAAGAACTTGCCGGCCAGCCCGGCGTGCCACCTCGTGCCGCAGGCCACGATCTTCACCTGGCGGAAGGAGCGGAACTCCTGCTCGCTGATCTGCATGTCATCGAGGAACACGCGGCCCGAGTCCACGCTGATGCGGCCCAGCGTGGTGTCACGCACGGCCCGCGGCTGCTCGAAGATTTCCTTGAGCATGAAGTGCTTGTAGCCGCCCTTTTCAGCCATGATCGGGTCCCAGGTGATGTGCTGAACGTCGCGGGTGACCGGCTGCCCGTGGAAGTCGGTAAGGTTGACGCCATTGGGCGTGATCACCGCCAGGTCGCCGTCGGCCAGAAAGAAAATGTCACGCGTGTGGTACAAGATGGCCGGAATGTCGGAGGCCACGAAGTACTCGTCTTTGCCCAGGCCGATAACCGCCGGCGGGCCCATCCGCGCGCCCACGATCTTGTTCGGCTCGTGCCGCGACAGAATGGCCAGCGCGTAAATGCCGGTGAGCTCCCGAACCGCCTTGCGAACGGCCTCCTCCAGGTTGCCGTTCAAGTGTTTCTCGACCAGGTGCGCGATCACTTCCGTATCGGTCTCGGTGACAAACTTGTGGCCTTCGGCGGCAAGCTGGCGCTTGAGCGCCAGGTAGTTCTCGATAATGCCGTTGTGCACCACGACGATGTCGCCTTTGCAATCGCGGTGCGGGTGCGCGTTTTCCTCGGTGGGGCGCCCGTGCGTGGCCCAGCGCGTATGGCCGATACCGTAGGTGCCGTGGATGGGGTTCAGGCGGATGACTTCTTCCAGGTTGCGCAGCTTGCCCGACGCGCGCCGGATCTGCAGGCCCTCCGGCTCGCCGACCACCGCGATGCCCGCCGAATCGTAGCCGCGATACTCCAGCCGCCGCAGCCCTTCAATGATCACCGGCAGCGCTGGCTTGTCCCCGACGTAACCGACGATTCCACACATAGTGCCCTCCGTTATGAGTTATGAGTTATGAGTTGAAAACAGCCCGAGCGACATAACTCATAACTCATAACTCATAGGCGAACTCCTCGATGACGGGATTGGTGAGCACGTCGCGGGCGATGCGCTCGATCTGCTCGCGGGCCTGCTCGGGGCCAATGCCGTCCGCGAAGGAAATGTCAAAGTACTTACCCTGGCGGACTTCGGCGACGTCGCCGAAGTCAAGTCCGGCCAGAGCCGCCTGGATGGCTTTCCCCTGCGGATCGAGCACCGTCTTTTTCAGTGAGACGTAGACTTTCGCTTTCATGTTTTCTGTCCGGTGGTGGCTGCCGCGGGCAACCCGGAGCTTTCGCTCCGGGTGGCGGCGCGCGCCGAGCGATCGAGCAGCTCCACGACGTGCCATACGCGCTGGCCGGCGCCCCATTTCTTCACGCCGGCGCGTAGCTGCAGCAGGCAGCCGGGGTTGGCGGTCAGCACGACCTCGGCGCCCGTGCCGTTCACCGCTTCCATTTTTTCCTCCAGCAGCGCCATGGCCATCTCATTATGCTGCACGTTATAGATGCCGGCGCTGCCACAGCAGAGTTCCGCCTGCGGCAGCTCGCGGAACACGAGGCCGGGGACCTGCGCGATCAGCTCGCGCGGCGCGGCGCGCACCCGCTGCCCATGTCCCAGGTGGCAGGGGTCCTGGTAAGTGGCTGTCACCGGGACCGGGCCGAGCGGCTGCGTCAGGCCCGCCTCGGCCAGAAACTCTGTCGAGTCTTTCATCTTCTCGGAGAAGATTTCGGCGCGCTCGGCGTCCTCGACGGCCCCGTTACCGACGCCGTTGCCGGCGCCGGGGCCGGCCAGCAGGTCGTGATATTCCTTCAGCGTGGAGCCGCACCCGGCGGCGTTGGTGATGAAGGCGTCGAACGGCTCGGCAAGGAACGCGTCAATGTTGCGGCGGGCCAGGCGCCGCGCTTCGTCACGCACGCCAGCGTGCACGTGCAGCGCGCCGCAACAGCCCTGGCCGCGCGGGACCACCACCTCGCAGCCGTTCGCGGCCAGCACCCGCGCCGTGGCCTCGTTGAGCCGGGCAAAACTGATGTTGGCGATGCAGCCGGCAAACAGCGCCACACGGAACCGCCGTTTTCCCTGGGCCGGATACACCCGCCCGAGCTGCTCGAAGAAAAACGGCGGCTCTGCCGCCGGCGCCAGCGCCTCGACATCGGCCAGCCCCAGCTCCTCGAGCAGGCCGGAACGGCGCACCATGTGCTGCAAACCCGAGGCCGCATAGAGCCACAGCCCCCGGCCCGCCAGCTTCAGCAGCGCCGGGCTGCCCAGCAAATGGCGGAAGACAAACCAGCGGATGAGGCGCTGCGGCAGCGGGCGCTTGTAATGCTGCTCGATCTGCGCCCGCGCCGCTTCCACCAGCCGGCCATACTGCACCTTCGATGGGCAGGCGGTCTCGCAAGCGCGGCAGTCCAGGCACAGGTCAATGTGCTCGACAAAGCGGTCGCCAATCGGCATCCGCCCTTCGTCCACCTGGATCATCTGGTAGATTCGCCCGCGCGGCGAATCCATCTCCACGCCGAGCTCACGGTAAGTGGGGCAGTGGTTCAGACACAACCCGCAGTGGATGCATTTCGAGTAATCGTCCCACAGCGGGCGGTCCGGGCCGCTGAAACCGGAGGGCGCGGCGCCGGGCGGGGCTGTGGCCGTGGATTGAGCTTCGCCTAGCATACGAATCGGCCCGGGTTCAGCACCGCGTTCGGATCAAACACCTGTTTCAGCTTCTGCATTACCGGGAAATCATCCCGGCGAGGCCCCCAAACATCGAGCTGTTCACGGATTTCCCGCGGGGCGAATTCGATCACCGCGAAGGCGCCCTGGGCCTGGGCGGACTCTTGCGCCCGGCGGCAGAAGGCGAGCAGGTTGCGCCCCTGTGCATACAGGTAGGATATCCCGGAACCGGCGCGCGCTACCAGCGCGGTCTCGGTATCGCCGCTGCCCGCGGGAAGGGGAGCGAGGAGGCCTTCGAGCAGCGGGCGCATGGCGGTGAGCGTGGAGGAAAGCTTCAGCCGCACCGAGGCGGAGTCGGCGGCGGCGGCCGTCGCCGGCAGGTCGCAAACCGCGCTCCAGAAATCCTGTTCATCGCCGCCCGCCAGCGTGACCGCGGCGGCGGCCCCCGCCGACTCACCCACCGCCGCTACTTCCCGGCGGCTGCGCTCGATCACGGCTTCCACGCCGCCATAGGCGGCGGCGAGAAGAAACGGCTGCTTCGGCGCCGGCCAACCCGGAGCGGAACGCTCCGGGTTGCTGCCGGCCAGCGCGGCAGCGCCCGCATCGAGCAAGTCAAGCGCCAGGGGCGCGAGCACCGACCGCAGCATCGCGCTGCGCGCCTCGAGCGCCTGGGCCAGCGAGCCGAAGCCCAGCAGCGTGGTTTCGGTCGCGGGACGGGGAAACACCTTCACGTTGACGTCGGTAATCACCGCCAGCGTCCCCCAAGAGCCGATCAACAGTTTCGACATGTCGTAGCCGGCGACGTTCTTCACGACGTTGCCGCCGCTTTTCACCAGCTTTCCCTCGACGGTGGCGAAGCGCATGCCGATCACCACGTCCCGCGCCGCGCCGTAGAAGAGCCGGAACGGACCGCCGGCGTTTGAAGCGAGTACGCCGCCGAGGGTGGCGCGGCCGGGGTGGGGAACGCCGAGCGGCAGCCACTGCCGGTTCTTACCGAGCGCCTCGTCCAGGCCCGCAACGGTAATGCCCGCTTCCAGGCTCGCGGTGAGATCGCCCGGCTCGTAGTGTTTCACGCGGTTGAGGCGGTCGAGGCGAAGAAAAAAGTCCGCTTCGGGGGACGGCAGGGAATAGGCGCGCTGCGAAAAATTACCCGCCGGCACAACGCGCAGCCGCTCCGCGTTAGCCAACTCCAGGATCGCGGCCACCTGTTCCGCCGTTCCCGGCGACACGCCATCATCGGAAACTTGTTCCGGTCCAACCAGCTCGCCCAGCCTTCGCAGAATGTTGCCGCGCATGCGCGCCAAGTATATCAGCCGCGGAGTGCTGAGGCTCCTTGCTCATAAGGGCATGCAGACTTGTCACGATTTCGCATACGGCGGATGGAACCGCTGTCTAACCCGGATTACAGGCGCTGAACCTATGGAGTGCGG
>JBKKAI010000423.1:0-4550 GCA_046714815.1 Terriglobia bacterium
ACTCCTGGCGCACCGGGCCCCAGCCGTAATTGAACGACAGGCGCCAGCCTCCGTTGAGCGTCACCCAATCGGCGTACAGGCTGGTGGCGGCCACCGCCGGAAAAATGGTCACCAGGTGCGGCGGCGCGGCCATGGCGGCGCGCCATTGCACATGGCCCAGGTAGGAGCCGCCTTCCATGCCGACCTTGCCGTTGGACCACGACTGTTTTGCGGCCCACTCGACGGTGTCGTAGCCGTCTTCGATGTCATTTCGGAAGGGTTCCCACTTGCCGTCGGACTCATGGCGCCCGCGCACATCCTGGAAAACGTACACGTAGCCGCGGCGGGAGAAGAACACCGCCGCTTCGTATGCGCTGGGATACCGCTCGGTGCTGTACGGCGTGCGCGAAACGATTACCGGATGCTTGCCGTCGCCGGCCGGCCGGTACACATCGGCGGAAAGGACCACGCCGTCGCGCATCGGGACCGGGACCCGGTTCTCGATCCGGATCTGGTTGCCTGGGGGCCGCGCCTCGGGAAACTTGACGTCCGCCGCTGGCGCCGGCGCGGGGGCCAGCAAGGCGGCGGCCAACCATACGGTTCTCATACCGCGAGATTTTAACATCAGTTATGAGTGATGAGTTATGAGTTATGAGTTAAAAACAAAACGCTGAAGCCACTCGCAACGCACAACTCATCCCTCATCACTCATCACTCATCACTGCTTTTCAGGCCAGCTTCAGCACGAAATCGAACTGCGCGGCTTTTTCGCCGCCGGGGGCGTCCGCCAGCAGGGCGTCGAGGGCCCGCTTGAGCTTCGGGTCGCGCTTCGATGCGTCGGGGACAATATTGATCAGCGTGGTGACGATCGGCCCGCGGGGCCCGTTCAGTTTCACGTGGATGTGCGGCCGCGGGCCGTACTCTCCCGGCACGATGGTCTGCAGGCGGTACTGGCCGGACTTGTCGGTTTTCAGGCGGCCGCGCAGCGTAAATCCTTCGAGGTCGTAGCGTCCGTTGTGGTTGGCCTGCCAGAGGTCGAGCACCGCGTCCCGCACCGGCTGGCAATTCGTATCGAGCACCCGGCCGGTGAGCGTGAGGCGTTTGCCGGACATTCCCTTCTCCACGAAAGCGCCGCGCTCGGGCGCGCCCGGCTTGTAATTCGGACCGCCGCCGGCGTCCTCGGTCTCCGGACACTCCGGTGTCGCCGCCAGAACCGGCCACCGGCCCAGCAGCAGGGCCGCGCTGCCGGCCGCGCCGAACCTAAGGATTTCCCGCCGCGCCGCCAACCGCACTCGCGTTTCACTCATCGAACCCTCCCTTGTCACTCCGACCGCGCACAGGCAGGAATGCCTGCGCTACGTGGCTCCGAAGTCCGGGAACAGCACCGGCTTGCCGCCGCCGGCAATCGAGGCCGCCGAAAGGGGCCGCACGGCACTCCAGGTGACCGCATCCAGCACGTCAATGGGGCTCTTCCCGCCGCCGCCCGGAGCGTTACGCTCCGAGTGGCCGCGGATCGCGGCGAGAAAATCGGTAATCACAAAATAGTCGCCGCCGCCGTGCCCGGTCTTGCGGGCCTCGGCGCCACGCTCGGCCCAATACGGATGCTCGAACTCGGACTCGTATTTCTCGAGCGGCTCCCAGGCGTGCTGGGGGCTGCGTCCTTCCATGTACACCTTGTGCTGGCCGAACGCGGATTCATACGCGCCCCGCGCGCCCTGCAGCGCGTACTGTCCCATTCCGGAGGGCCGCGGAGAAGCGGTGTCGTAGCGAATCTCGATCAGCCGCCCTTCCCGCGTCTGGATCATGGCGTTGTTGGTGTCGCCGTTTAGAAAGCGGGTTTTGGCCGCCGCGCTGTCGCTTCCGAATTTCTCCGCCGCATATACGTGGCTGGCGGCGGACTTGCTCGCCATCGCCACCAGCGACACCAGCCGGTCCGTGCGGTTCACGCCCAGCCACTG
This sequence comes from Terriglobia bacterium, assembly GCA_046714815.1. Lineage (GTDB taxonomy): Bacteria > Acidobacteriota > Terriglobia > JAJPHL01 > JAPKYU01 > JBKKAI01. The sequence continues at coordinate 1,938 of JBKKAI010000423.1, forward strand.
GCACACCGGCCCGATGGCATGCGTGGGGTAAAGGTTGCCGATATGGCGCGCGGCGTTCAGGCCGCGCCAGGTCAGCGTTCCATCGGGGTTGAACCGCAGGTTGCGGATTTCATGGATGTAGGCGCACTCGGCATAAGTAAGATCGCCGAACGCGCCTTTCTGCGCCATGTTCAGCACCTGCATCACGTGCTTCGAGTAGCAGTAGTTCTCGAGCAGCATGTAGCCGGCGCCGGTTTTTCGCTGCACCTCCACCAGGCGATGGCACTCTTCGAGCGTGGTGCAGGCGGGAACTTCGCTGCCCACAAACTTCCGGGCCTGGAGCGCATCCACGGCCATCGCGGCGTGCGCCTCCTGCGGCGTGGCAATCAGCGCCGCGTCAAAGTCGTCGCGCGCCAGCATGCGGCGGTAGTCTTCCGGCCCACGCGAAAAGCCCTCGGGACGGCGCCCGCGCGCCTTCTCAATAATATCGAGCGCGCGATTCAGGTTGCGCTCATGGATGTCGCAGACGGCCGGGACTTCGACATCCGGGTGGACCAGGGAGCGCCGCAGCAATTCGGCGCCGCGTGCGCCGACGCCGATGAAACCGATGCGAATCGGCTTGCCCGCGGCCCGCGCCGCGCCGCCCACGGCGCCCACTACGGTCAGCGCCGAGCCGACGGCGACGGATGCCCGCAGGAACTCACGCCGGTTCATGTTTCCCAGTATAATCCTGCGCCGGCCCGGCGCAGAACTTTTGCGCAGCGCTTGAATCCCGGAAATGCCTGGCAAGGGCACCCGCCGGCCGGGCACGAGTTGACGGCGCCAGAGAACCGTGAGTACTATGGCTCGTGCTCCTTTCGTTGGCCCGCACGGTCTTTCTTCCAACAACCAGCAGGAGGCCATGCCATGATTCGTTCCGCTCTGGCGGCAGCGTGTGTCGTGTTGATTTGCTCCGCGGCTGGCTTTAGCCAGGCGCCGAGCGTGTTTCCCGGCGGTGTCGTGAACGGCGCCAGCTTTATTCCGGCGAATGCTTCCGGAGGAGCTGTCGCCACGGGCTCGATCATTTCGATTTTTGGAAGCAATCTCGCTCCTTCGGTGGCTCTTGCGTCGTCGGTTCCCCTGCCTTCGACCCTGAACGGCACCAACGTAACCGTTTCGGGTTTTCAGGCGCGGCTGTTTTACGTTTCCCCGGGCCAGATCAACGCGCAGATGCCGTGGGTGACGGGCGCAACGCCGCCACACGTCGTTCAACTGGTGGTGCAAACGGCTTTCGGGAGCAGCGCCCCGGTGAACGTGCAGGTTGTGACCGCGGCGCCGGGGCTGTTCTCGCAGGCGAGCAACGGTCGCGGGCCCGGCGCGATCCTGAACTTCACCGCCCCGAATACGTTTACCCTGAACACGCCGGCATCCACCATCAATGCGAATGGCATCATTCTGATTTACGGCACCGGTTTCGGCCTGGTCACGCCGGGGCCACCGGCCGAAGGCGCGCCCGGAAATGGCGAGCGGACGACCGTAACGCCCACCGTGCTCATCGGCGGCCAGCAGGCTGTGGTGGAATTCTCCGGCCTGGCGCCGCAGTTTGTCGGCCTCTGGCAGATCAATGCGCGGGTGCCTTCGGTGCCCGAGGGCTGTTTCCTGCCGGTACAGGTGATCTTCGGCAACGCGATCAGCAACACCGTCACCATCTCGGTGATGAACAACCGCCAAAACTGCAATACGGCTGCCACAGGCCAATTCGGCGTCGCGTTGAACACCTCGGTCGGCATGGCATCATTGATTAAACAAACCTCCAGGCTCCTCGGCGGTGGGCCGGTTGCCCCGCCGCCGTTTCCGGACGTTTTAGTCGCGTCTTTCCGCCGCTTCTCGACCCGACTGCCCATGACCGATGCCGGCCAGCCGCCGGTGAACGGTGGCTGCATCGTGACGGTGGGCGCGGCCAATCTTTTTGATTCGGCCGGCGTTTTTTTGGCGACGGATCGCCCGCTCAGCGCGGGAACGATGACGCTGGCCGGTCCGTTCGCCGGGTCGCCGCGCACCATCGGCCCGACTACTATCGGCGAGTACCAAGTCCAGTTGGGTAACAACGTCATAGCGCCGGGCACCTGGACGCTGACCGGGTCCGGCGGCGCCGACGTAGGCACGTTCACGGCCAGCGTGACGATTCCCACCATTTTCACGGTGACCAATTTCGGAATGCCCGGAGGAATGTTCAGCCAGGCGCGGCCGCTGCAGGCAACGTGGAGCTGTCCCGATCCCAACGCCCAAGTGGGGGCTATCCTGATCTCTCTCAACCAGCCGCAAAACCTGGTGGGCTTGGCCCTTTGTTCGGCCGCGTGCAGCGCCGGCCAGATCGTGATTCCCAGCAACGTGCTCTCGCAGTTGCCGCTCAGCGAGCCCAATGGGGCGGCACTGTTGCTAATCTTGCAGCCAGACCTGGCCCGTAGCGGGCGGATCCAGGCCACCGGTCTGGATTTCGGCCTTTTCAACTACGGGATCGTCGAGGCCGGCTTCGGCAGCACGCTAACGCAATAAAGCAAGAGCACGTGGGCACAGGTGGGCAGGCGTTCCTGCTTGGCCTTCGCACCCTGCGGTATACTTAAAGTGTTCCATGCAGCTTGCGGAGATATTCTT
>JBKKAI010000424.1:0-3843 GCA_046714815.1 Terriglobia bacterium
GCTCACGCCCCTGTTCTACACCGATATCTACAACGACCTGAGCGGCGCCGAGCGCCTCCGCTACAACCAGCTCCACGGCTGCTATGTAAACGAGCAGATCATCTTCTTCGAGGTGATGATCGGTCAAACCGTTCTGCCGCACAGCATGGGGCCGCGGCTTCCGGGAGGTCTCAACCGCGGGTTGCGCGACTTTCTCGAAGACGAGCGCCGGCACACGGAGATGTTCCGCGATCTGAACCGGCGCTTTGCACCGCAGTTCTACGAGACGGCGGATTCTTTCTTCGTCGCAGTCGGCCGGCCAGGAGCGCTGCTGCTGGGCGCGGCGGCCGCGCGGCCCCGCCTGTTCCCCGTATTCATCTGGCTGATGCTCCTGCAGGAGGAGCGCTCGATGCTATATTCTCGCGAGATCCTGCGGATGAAACACGAGCTTGATCCCGCGTTCGTCGAGACGCACCGCCGGCACCTGGTGGATGAAGTTCATCACGTGAAATGGGATGAGGAGCTGCTCGATTGCATTTGGGACGGCGCGCCGCCGTGGATCAGAGCGCTGAACGCGCGGCTGTTCAGGTGGATGACCGCCGAATTCTTTCTGGCGCCAAAGCGCGCGGGCGTCCGCGTAGTCGAGCAGCTTGCCCGGGAGTTCAGCGGCCTCCGCGAGCGGCTGCCGGAGATGAAACGCCAATTGGCGGCGCTGCGCGGCAACCGAGCGTACCTGGCATCGTTATATCCCCGGCTGCTGCTGCCGAGAACTTTCGCCCGGCTCGATCAATGGCCCGAGCTGCTCGCAGTCCGCGGCATTTTGCATGACAGTTACTCAACTGATGAGAACGATGGACAAGCCGGCGTCTGATCGGTTTCCCATCCCGGCACGGCTGAATCTGGCCATCGCGCTGGCGCAACTGTTGGTGCTGTGCGCCATCCTGTGGGGCGCCGGACAGGCCGGCTCGTGGTGGGCCGTCGCCCTGTTGTCGCTGGCCTACGGCGTGGCCATGAACTCCGGCTACGCGACGCTGCACGAGGCGGAACACGGCATCTTTCACCCGGTCCGCTGGGTGAACGAAACGGCCGGCGCGGTGCTGGCGCTGTTCTTTCCCGCGCCGTTTCACCTGCTGCGCCAGGGCCACATCGGCCACCACATGCGCAACCGCTCCGACGACGAAGCTTTCGACTACTACTTCGAAGGGGAGAATGCCGCCTGGAAGCGCCTCCAGTTCTACGGTATCCTCACCGGAATGTTCTGGGCAGTGATTGTCCTGGGCAACCTGCTGGCCGCGGTTTATCCGGCCATCCTGAAGCAGAAGAAGCTGCGGTTTGACCGGGCGACGCTGGCGCTGCAGGAATCGCTCAACCCCCGGCACGATGGCCTGATCCGCCTGGAAGCCTGGTGCGCCCTGCTGCTGCACGCCGCCCTGATGTACTTCTGGCAGATTCCGCCCGCCCGCTATGCCGCGGTGCTGTTCGGGTTCGGCTTCATGTGGTCGGCGATGCAGTATGCGCACCACTTCGGCACGGTTCGCCACGTCCGGCGCGGCACGCGGAACCTGAGAACATTCGCGCTGCTCGATCTGGTGTGGCTGAACCACAACTGGCACCTCAACCACCATCTTCGGCCGACGATTCCCTGGATCTATCTGCCGAAGATTTTCGAGCACCGGGACCGGAGTCGCGGCAGCGTGGTGGCCGCCTATTTGAAGATGTGGCGGGGTCCGCGGTTCACCAGCGAGCGGGTCGAGAATCTGTATGCCGGCAGAATTATCCGATAGCGTGCTGGGACCGCCCGGGGCGGAGCGCGCCGCGCCCGCGGGCGAATCGGGCGAGCAGCGAAGGCTCCCGGTCCGCGCCGATTTCAGCGCCACGCAGCGGCTGCTGTTGCTGGGGCTGAACCTGGCGCCGCTGGCGCATGCCGGAGCCTCGATCGCCGCGGCGCTGATGGCGCCGGGCGGCTGGATGACGAGGCTGGGCGCCGCTGCGGCGATGCTGTACCTTGCGCCGCTTTTTGTTGCCGCGCTGGTGCGGCTGGCGGTTCCGATCCCACAGGGCGCCGTGCCCGCTGGCTCGGCCGCCTTTTTCGGCTGGTGGGCGCTCCTGAAGGCGCAGTCTTTGTTCAGCCGGTTTCCGGCGCTGGAAGAGGCTTTGCGGCTGGTCCCGGGCCTCTATTCGCTGTGGCTGCGCATGTGGGGCGCGCGCATCGGCAGACTCACATACTGGGCGCCGGGCACGGTCATCCTCGATCGTTCTTTTCTCGACATCGGCGACTACGTGGTCGTCGGCGCCGGGGTGCGATTTTGCCCGCACCTGTTCACCAGCAACGCGGCCGGAGAAATGGAGCTGCAGCTCGGCACCATCCACGTTGGCGACCGCGCTTCGATCGGCGGCTTCTCGGTGCTCGCTCCGGGCAGCCGGATCGCGGGCGGCGAGTCCACGCCCGCGTGCCTGATCCTGACCCCGTTCTCCACCTGGCAGGGTGGGAAGCGGCTGCGGAGAGGAGCGGCTTGCTGACCGGGCACAGCGTCATCGCGTTTTCCCCGGTGCGCCGATTGCGCGCCCTATGGCCCCTGAAACTGGCGCTGACGGTCCTGCTGACCGCGTGCGTTCTCGGCCCCTATCTGTTTCTGCAGAGGCACACCTTCTTCGCGGCGCGGGAGGTCTATCCGGGCCGGCTCGACTCGCTCATCCCGTTCAGCGACGACGCGGTCTGGCTCTACCTGTCGCTCTATCTATTGATGCCGATCGCGCCACTGCTCATGGTGGAACTCGATGAGCTGCGCCGCTATGCCACTGGAATGCTAACGCTCAGCCTTACCGGCGACTTCATCTTTCTTTTCTGGCCGACGTTTTGCGCGCGGCCCGCGGCGGCGGGAACCAATTTCCTCTACCAGCGGCTGGTCGCCTTCGACTCGCCCGGCAACGCGTTTCCATCGCTGCACGCGGCTTTCGCTGTCTTTTCCGTCCTTTGCTGTGACAGAGTTCTCGCTGCTTCCGGTGATCGCGGCCGGCCACCAAGAGCGTTCGCTCCGGGCGGCCGGCGGGCTCTGCTTTATGGCTGGACGGCCGCCATTCTGTATTCAATCCTGGCCACTCGACAGCACGTTTTCGCGGACCTGCTCGCAGGCGCGGGCATGGGGGTGGCCGCATACCTGGCTACTTTTGGGGGAGGCTTTACACAACCATGATGACCACTCGCCTTTTTCGCGTGTTGCTGATCTCGGTGCTGCTGCTGGCCTGCCCGCTCGCGGCTCAGGAAGATCCCTCTGACCGCGCCGCCCTCACCCGAATCAAGGAGGCCTATGAGCAGGGTGTCAATTCGGGCGACCTCAGCAAGTTCCAGCCCTACCTGGCTCATGACTTCGACGGAGTGATTGTCACCGGGGAGCCGGTGAAGAGCTTTCAGGACCTGGTGGCCTACTGGAACAAGATCAAGGACATGATCGGCCCCGGCGGAAAGTACGAGTGCAAGCTGAACGTGGAGCGCACCGACATTTTCGGAAATATTGCCGTCTCGCGCGGAACCACCGACGAGTACGCCGCCACCGCGAGCGGGCGCGAGTATCGCTTTCACGAGCAATGGACCGCCGTCTGCCGCAAGGAAAACGGCGCCTGGAAAGTCGTCCGGGTCCACGGCTCGATGGACCCGCTGGGGAACATCTTCGTCGCCACCGAGAAGAAATGGATCCGGATCGGTTTCGGCGCGGGCGGCTTCGCCGCCGGCCTGGTCGTGGCATTGCTGGTGGCGATGCGCCGCCGAAAACCGGCCGCTGCCACCGCGTAGCCGGGTTTTAGGTCCAATGCTGTTCACTTAGGCGGTCGGCGCTTCTCGGAGCCTGGGAGCGCGGGCATCTTGCC
>JBKKAI010000425.1:0-4102 GCA_046714815.1 Terriglobia bacterium
CCCGGGCAACAATCTCTCCACCAACACCTTCGCCCGCATCACCACAGCCGGCGCCCCGCGCGTGATCCAGATGGCGCTCAAGTTCGTGTTCTAGCGCGACGGTGGGCAGTCCTCCAGGACTGCGGCGGACCTCCAGGTCCGGCCTTCCACCCACCGCGCCAGAAACGGGCTCGCCGTCGCCGAGCGCCAACGAACCAGGGAGACCAGGACGCGGGTTGATCTGCTAGACTACCGATGATCGGGGCTTGAGGAACAACGCATGAACGCTCTTCTCCAAAGGATTTCTGTGAACCCGAACGTGTGTTTCGGAAAGCCCTGCATTCGAGGAACGCGCATTTGGGTTTCGCTCATTCTGGATTTCCTTGCGGATGGGATGACCCCCGAGGAAATCCTTGCCGAATACCCTCACCTACAGAGTGAGGATATCCGTGCCGCTATTGCTTATGGGGCCGAGATGGCCCGCGAGCGGTTCGTTGAGATTCCTTTTGAGCCGGTGAAATGAGATTCAAGCTGGACGAGAATCTTGGAACTCGGACCCAGCACCTAATTTCGGAAGGCCGGGCACGACCTACTCACAGTTCGTGAACAAGGACTGGGCGGCGAAGCAGACCCAGTTGTTTTCGAGGCGTGCTGCGCGGAAGGACGCTGCCTGGTTACGTTGGACCGCGATTTCGCCGACGTAACGCAGTTCCCGCCTCGAAAGGCGGGAGGTATCGTGGTTGTCCGGGTTCCCAGGAATCCCAGCCTGAATCTATTGGAATCCTTGATCGGCCAATTTCTGCGCATGGCCGCCGAAACGCCGGTCGGGAAACAACTCTGGGTTGTCGAGCCTGGCCGGGTCCGAATTCATCAGTCTGAAGAGAGCCGCTGATGCTCACGACGTTCTCCGTGCGCCGGACTTTGGCCTGCATCGGGCGAGTCTGCTAGACTAGCGGCGATGGGTCATCGAGTGCATGCGACAGCGGCGCCGGAGTGTGCTGTGCCGTGCCGGCCGCGGGCCGAAGCGGGTACGGTGGCGCCGTACCTGGAGGACGCGTCCGGGTTCGTGGGGCATGCCGAGGCGCTGTACGTTCCCGATGACGAGGCACAGGTGTGCGCCATCCTGCGCGAGGCGGCGCGCACCGCAACGCCCGTCACCGTCTCCGGCGCGGGCACGGGGCTGACCGGCGCGCGCGTGGCGCAGGGCGGCTGGGTGCTGTCACTCGAGCGCTTCAACCGCATCGCCCTCGCGCCCGGCCGCGCCACCGTCGGCCCCGCTGTACTGCTGAAGCAGCTCCAGGCGGCCGCGGCCGCCGACGGCCAGTTCTACCCGCCCGACCCCACCGAAATCCACGCTTCCCTCGGCGGCACCGTGGCCTGCAACGCGTCCGGCTCGCGCAGCTTCAAGTACGGCGCGACACGGCGCTGGGTGCGGCGGCTGCGCGTAGCGCTGGCCAACGGCGACTTGCTCGACGTCGAGCGCGGCCAGGTGTCCGCCCACGGCGGCCTGTTCGAGCTGGTGACGGCCGTGGGCGCGGCCCGCGAAATCCGCCTGCCCGACTACCCGATGCCCGGCACCACCAAGCACTCGGCCGGCTACTGGTTCACGGCGGGCATGGACCTGGTGGACCTGTTCATCGGCTCGGAGGGCACGCTCGGCGTGGTCACCGAAATCGAAGTGGCCCTGGTTCCCTGGCCGGGGGAGGTGCTCGGCGGCGTCATCTTTTTTTCGAACGATCGGGCGGCGCTCGACTTCATTGCGCGCGTGCGGCGCCTGTCGCGCGATTCCGGCTGGGCCGGACCGGTCCACGCGCGGCTGCTCGAATACTTCGACCGCAACTCGCTCGATCTGTTGCGCCTGCACAAGTATCCCGAGCTGCCCAAGACCGCCGAGGCCGCCGTGCTGCTCGAGCAGGAGATCGGCGCCGGCTCTCGTGAAGATGCCGCCGAGCGCTGGCTCGAGGTGATTTCCGAGGGCGGCGACGCGGGCGCGCTGCTCGACCATTCCTGGTTCGCCGTCTCCCCGGCCGAGCGCGAGAAGTTCCGCGAATTCCGCCACGCGATCGCGCTCATTGTCATCGAAACGGCGCGGCTGAACGGCTTTCCCAAGCTGGGCACCGACCAGGCGGTGCCGATCGAGCGCACCGAGGACATCCTTGCCTACTACCGGCGCGAACTCGAGCCGGTGTTCGGCGGGGCCGTTCCGCCGCAGTACACCATTTACGGCCACATCGGCGACGGACACCTGCACGTCAACATGCTGCCCGCCACCGAAGCCGGCTTCCGCCGCGGCAAAGAGCTGCTGCTGGAGTTCGCCGGGCAGGCCGTGAAACTCGGCGGCACCGTCGGCGCCGAGCACGGTCTGGGCAAGAGCAAGAGCCACTTCCTGCGCCTGCAGTACCCGCCCCAGGTGGTCGAAGCGATGTGGCAGATCAAGCTGGCCTTCGATCCCCAGAACCTGCTCAATCGCGGCAACCTGTTCGGCGCCAGCGCTCTGCTCCAGCCCGCGTAGCATGATGAAGAAGAAATTTCAGGCGACACTTGCAGAAAGATGACAAGATGCAGGGCACGGCCGTCACCATACCTTTCGACGTGAAGGTGGCCAAAGGCGTCAGGTAGGCTTCGGCAATCCGGGTCTGTCATGCGGACCATGCGGACGATACTCCTGGCGCTGGCCGCCGCCCTGGCTCTCGACGCCGCGGAGGTCTACTACCCGCCTCCGGACCAACAAGGAGGCTGGCGCAAGCCGGCCGGCCCTGCTGCGGCGCGTCGCGTCGCCGGCATGGATGTCGCCGGGCTCGACGATGCCTTCGAATTCATCAAAGGAAGCTCGAAGAACGGCGGCCTTCTGGTCGTCCGCGGCGGCTGGCTGGTTTTTGAAAAATATTTCGGCAGGGCGCATCGCGACGCCACGCCCAACACCGCCTCCTGCGGGAAATCCTTTACCAGCGTCGCCGTGGGCATCCTGATGGCTGAACGTCCGGAGCTGTTTCCGGACGGCCTCGATCAAAAGGTCTTCACGCAGCGTTATTTCCCCGCCGCGACGTTCCCACTGAGCGACCCGGCAAAGGCGGAAATCAAACTCGGGCAGCTTCTGGCGATGACCGCCGGCATTCGCGGCAACAATCCCGGCTTCGTCCATGGCCGCGAGGTCACACTCGATCCTGCCGGGCCCGACGGCTGGCTGGCCTCCACCGACGCGATGGCACTGGGCAAGATGGATGGTCCGTTGAATGCCGTCACGCTGTGGCGGCGGCCGGGAGATGGCTACTCTTACGCCACGTCCTCGGTCCACCTCGCCTCGATCCTGTTGCGGCATGTATCGGGAATGGAGCTTGAACAGTTCGTGGACACGCGCCTGGCGCAGCCGATGGGCTGGGGAAGATGGCGCTGGGGGTATCGGCGGCCTGAAGTGGCGCACACTCCGGGCGGAGGCGGCATTGCGCCGCGCTCCACCGACATGCTTCGCTTCGCCTACCTGCTGCTGCGTGAAGGCCGTTGGCGGGACCGGCAGTTGGCGCCGGCCGCCTACGTGCGGCATTGCGGCCGCGCGTCTCCTTATAATCCGCACTATCCCTACAGCCTCCAGTTCGAAGTGAATACCGGCGGCCATTGGTCCGGCGTGCCGCGCGACGCGTTCTGGAAAGCCGGCTCCGGCGGGCACTGCTTTTACGTGGTTCCTTCTCTCGACCTGGTCGTCTACAAACTGGGTGGCCGCGACGATCAGTACGAGTTCGAAACGGCTCCGCGGGGCGCCACATCGCGCGCGGCGCCGCGGGAGACGTCGCGGGAGACGTGGAGATTGGTGGATGATCAGACCGCGCGCCGCCGCGCGCTCGAGATGGTTGTGGCCGCCATTCGCAAGCCGCCTCAATCGGAGAAGCAATCAGGGCAGCAGCCTGCGCGAGGCGAGGGCGGCCACCTCCCTCAGGCGCCTGTCCGTCGCAATCAGCTTTGAGGCCCTGGCCGTCACCCCGGTTTCTTCGGTCACCGCAGAGGCGCAGAGGACGCGGAGAATTTCTGCTCGTGTTTGGTCTCTGCGTTCTCGGCGTCTCTGCGGCAAGTGGGCCAGATTCTGGATTCTAACCGGTCAGATCTGAGGATTTTGCTCTCAGAATTTGTC
>JBKKAI010000426.1:0-4387 GCA_046714815.1 Terriglobia bacterium
GAACATGGCGTTGCGCAGCGGCCACTCATTGGACCCTAAACTCAAAACGTAGGACCTGCCAAGAAGAAAAAAAGGGGGGCCGCTTAATTAGTTCACCCAGTCGGCGATGAAGACGTTGAACTCGTAGCGCTCTTTGGCGTTGCGGTCGGAGATGAACAGCAGTTGGCGACCGTCGGGCGAAAACACGGGGAAGGAGTTGAAGCCGCCGGAGAACGTCACCTGCTCGAGGCCGCAGCCATCGGCGTTGACTGCGAACAACTCGAAGAAACGGCTGTCGCACCGGTTCTTGTTGGATGCGAAAACAATCTTGCGGCCGTCGGGGCTGAACGACGGCGCGAAGCTGGCGCAGCCGAACGCTGTCACCTGGCCCTCCTTGCGGCCGGTTGAATCGGCCACCCACAACTCCATTTTCATCGGCGCCGTCAGGTTCTCCACCAGCTTGGCGCGATAATCGGCCAATCCGGCCGCATCGGCGGGATAGTGGGCGCGCCAAACCAGTTTCTTTCCGTCATTCGAATAGAACGCGCCGCCGTCGTAGCCTGGTTTGCTCGTCAGGCGCTTCTGGTTCCGCCCGTCGAGATCCATCGAGTAGAGGTCCAGGTCACCCTCGCGCAGCGCCGTCCAGACGATTTTCCGGGAGCGCCAGTTGACGGTGGCCTCGGCGTCGTAGCCGGGCCGGTTCGTCAGCCTCGCGATCTGCTGGCCATCGTCGGCCGCCACGTAGAGCTCGTATTCCGCATAAACCGGCCAGACGTAGCCGCGGCTGCGGTCCGGCGGCGGCGGGCACTCCGGCGAGGCCTCGTGCGTCGAGGCGTAGACGAAGCGCTTGCCGTCAGGCAGAAAGTAGCCGCAAGTGGTGCGGCCGCGTCCGGTCGAGACCATGCGCGCAGCCGAGCCGTCGGCGTTCATGATGAAGATCTGGTCACACTTCAGGTCGCCGCGCGTGGATTGGAAAATGATGCGCTTGCCGTCGGGAGAGAAATAAGCCTCGGCGTTCTGCCCGCCGAAGGTAAGCTGCCGGATGTTCTGCAGGCGCGGCTCGGGGGCGGGCGGCGTGGCAGGGGCGGCGGGTTGTTGGCCCGCCGCCGCCAGGAAGGCCGCCACCGCCGCGAGAATCATCGAAAGAATCACCATTTCCGCATTTCGTTTCTTGGCTACAAGACAATCAGTATACAGGACCGGATCAGATCGAAAGGTCCGTCAGGGCTGGTAGCGGTCGCGGCGGGAGATGAACTCGAGCACCGCGCGGTGGTAGGGGCTGAACTCGGGATCGGGGATGCCGTGCGGCGGCACAGCCGGCGTTCCATAGCCGGTCTGGAACATGTCGTGGTGGTACACGATGAACACACCAAGCTGCCACACCTGGTGAATCTGCAGCATTTGATCCACCGGAAAGGGAGTCTCGCGCGGCCCGCCGAAGTTGGGCGTACCGTTGCGCGCAGGTTCGTCATCCACCACGGGCTTGCGGTAGCGCTTCAGCAGGTATTCGAGCTCGCGCGGCGCGATCTGCCAGTGCTTGCCGGCCGTTTGCCGGCTGGTGTGCGGGGTCAGGAAGTCGAGCGCCTCGTTCTGCGCGCGGTCGCCGAGCACGCCGGCGCCGCCCGGTGAGTTGGTCACCAGCCGCTTCGAGTCGGCGGCCTTGACGGTCTTCAGGTGGTCGAGCACCCGCTCGGAAAACTCGTTCCAGATCTGAATCACCAGATTGCGGTGCGGCAGCAGCTCGCGCGCCAGTGAGGCGACCGCGAGGTCGGCGGCGCCGGGCGCCAGCCGGATATTGGCATGCCAGCTTTCCTGCGCGAACAGCGCCAGCTCGATGACCATTCCCGCGTTGTCGGCGTCGGCGAGAATCTGCTTCAGCCGCGCCACGGGTTGCTCGCGCAGCCGCCCGTCGGGGAAGTAAAGCGTGCAGTCGTCGCAGGTGTCGGCATAGCCGCGCCGCGAATCCCACTGGCCCCAGATGCGCAGCACGTTGATGCCGTAGCGCTGGAAATGGGCCAGCCACTTGCGCCGCTCCTCCGGGCTCTTGTTGAACGCCGGGTTGTAGATGGCATTGAAGAAACTGATGCCGGTAAACGGGAATGGCTTGCCGTCCAGCAGGAACGCCGTGCCCGACACCGTTATTTCGTGCCCGGACTCGCCCTCCGCGGGTAGAATCATCACCGCCGCAAGCAGCAGCACAAGGCGCAGTTTCATAGGTCCTCGCGTGGAAGGGATAAGCATAACGTGTTTCGGATCGGCGTAACGCCGGATTTTTACACCGACGCGAAGGGGTGTTTCGAGAACGTGCTGGCGGAGCGCCTGGGCGGGTTCGCCGGCGTCGAGTGGGGGCCGATGCCGCCGCAGCCCGGCAAGATGGGCACACCCGAGGCGCTCGGCGGGTTCGACGCGATTTTTTCGCTGGGGCTGAAGATCACGCCGGAAAGCCTGCGCGGCGTGGAGCGGCTGGCGGTGGTGGCGCGCTGGGGCGTGGGCTACGACATGATTGACGTCCCGGCGCTGACCGAAGCCGGCATCGCCCTGGCCATCACGCCCACCGCCACCCGCCGCCCGGTGGCCGAGGCCATCCTGACCTTCATTTTCGCGCTCAGCACCAACCTGCTGGAGCTCGACCGGATGACGCGCCGCGGCCAGTGGCGCGGCGTATTGCCGCGCCTGGGCCGCAACCTGCCCGGCCGCGTGCTGGGCTCGGTGGGCTGCGGCAACATCGCCCGCGAAATGTTCCGCCTGGTGCAGCCGTTCGGCTTCGGCCGCCTGATCGCCTGCGACCCCTTTGTGAAGCGGGAAGACGTGGCCGCGCTCGGCGTCGAGATGGTTTCGATAGAAGCTGTGTTCCGCGAAAGCGACTTCGTCACCATCAACACCTTCCTCAGCCCGGAGACGCGCGGGCTGGTGGGGGAAGAACACTTCCGGCTGATGAAGCCGACGGCGTACTTCATCAACACCGCGCGCGGCCCCATTGTCCAGTACGACGCGCTGCGCCGGGCGCTGCGGGAAAAGTGGATCGCCGGGGCCGGCCTCGACGTGTATCCGCAGGAGCCGCCGCCCGCCGACGAGCCGTTGTTCCAGATGGACAACGTGGTGCTCGCGCCGCACGCGCTGGCCTGGACCGAGGAGATGGCGCGCGACAACGGCATCGAGGCCTGCCTCAACATGCTGGCCGTGGCGCGCGGCGAAGCGCCCGGCGGCCTGGTGAACCGCGAGGTGCTGTCACGCCCCGCTTTTCAACAAAAACTCGAACGCTATCGGAACCCGCGTTCCCGGAGCCAATCGTGAAACCAAACCTCTTCCGCCAGGTGCTGGCCGAGGGCCGCGTGCCGGTCGGCCACATGATCTCCGAATTCGGGACGCGCGGTATCGCCAAGATCGTCGAATCCGCCGGGATTGACTTCGTGTTGCTGGACATGGAACACACCGGCTTCGACTCCGAGCGCATCGCCGACCTGATCGCCTGGTTCAAGGCCACGCCGATCGCGCCGTTCGTGCGCGTGCCGCAGGGCCTCTACCACTTCCTGGCGCGCACGATGGACGCCGGTGCGCTGGGGGTGATGGTCGGCAATGTGGAAAGCGGCGAGCAGGCGCGCGCCATCGTGCAGGCGGTGAAATACGCGCCGCTGGGCGCCCGCGGCGTAGGGCTCGGCGCGGCGCACAACGACTACGTGGTGCCCGATGCGGGCGCCTACCTGCGCGACGCCAATCTCAACACCACCGTCATCTGCCAGATCGAGTCCACCAAGGGACTGGCGAGTCTCGACGCCATCGCCTCGACCGAGGGCGTGGACGTGCTGTGGGTGGGGCAGTTCGACCTGACGCAGTCGCTGGGCATCCCCGCTCAGTTCGACCATCCGGACTGCGTGGACGCGCTGCGACGCATTGCGGCAGCCGCCGGGCGCGCCGGCAAGGCCGCCGGCATGCAGCCGGGCAGCCCGCAGCAGGCCGAGCAGTGGCTTTCGCTCGGCTTCAACGTGGTTTCATGGAAATCGGACGTGGCGCTCTACCGCCAGGCGCTGTCGAGCGAGGTGCGCGCGCTGCGGGAGCAACTCGACGCCAGGTTCAGCGCCGCATCCCGGCGTTCCGGTTCGCCGGGCGGGTCCGCAACGCGCCCCCGCCGGCGGCCAAAATAGCCCACTACCTGGAACCTGGCAGATCGGCGCCGGGCTCATATATCCGTTTCTCGATGTTGGTGATGCGGCTCTCGCACGCCGCCAGTCTTTCGCGAATGGAGGAGTCCTAGCGATCCAGATCGTTCAGCCGCTTCTCGTTCGTCTGGGCGAACGAATAGAAGGCAGACAACAGCCTGGTTTCACCATCGTGCACCTCCCGGCCTACACCGCGGCTTCTTTGGCGGCGTCCCAGGTGACGCGGCGTTTCTCGCGGTAGGCCTTGTTGG
>JBKKAI010000427.1:0-2625 GCA_046714815.1 Terriglobia bacterium
GGCGCGGTTACTTTTGCGGCTTGTTGCGCAGGCGGGCGTAAAGGCGGCTGCTTACGTCCTGTGGCAGCTCAAATGTATCATTGCAGTCGGCGATGATTTCCAGGGTCTGCTTGGTGGAGTTGTAAACCACCTCGCATTTGTGGCAGAACGCCAGGTGCTCTTGCAGAGCTTCCTTCAAACCCACCGAGATTTCGCCCTCGACGTAGTTGGAAAGCTCTTCCAGCACCTGGCGGCAATCCATGGCTAATCTCCCTGCGGATTGTCTTTCCCGGCGGCGAAATGCCGCGAAAGACGCTCGCGCATCATCAATCGAGCCCGCAGCAGCCGCGACTTCACCGCCGGAACGCTCAAGTCGAGCGCCTCGGAGGCGTCTTCATTGCTCATGTGCTCGACGTCGCGCAGGACGAAGACGGTGCGGTAGATGGGCGGCAGCGAGCCGATGCTCTTCTCCAGCAGCTCGCGCAATTCTTCCTTGGCGTACTGCTGCTCGGGGTTGTCGCGCCAGTCCTCGACCTGCTGCGGGATGAAGGCGTCGCCGGTGTCCACCGGTTCATCGAGTGACTCGAAGCGGCCGCGCTTGCGCAGGCGCTGCAGCGCTTCGTTCACCGCGCTGCGGGTGAGCCAGGTGGAGAAGCGCGCCGAGCCTTCGAACTGGCCGAGGTGCTCCAGCGCCTTGAGAAAGGCGTCCTGCATCGCGTCCTCGGCGTCTTCCTTGTTCTGGGTGATGGCCAGCGTGACGCGGTAGACGCGGCGGTCGTACCGCCGCACCAGGTCCTCGAAGGCGGCCACGTTGCCGGACAGCACCTGCGAGATGAGGGCGGTGTCCTGGCTCGGCGCTCCTTCCGGCTCCGTCACGGGCGGCACGATGGGCTGCTCAGGCATGATGGGAAACAGCCAGTTTACCAGACGCCTACCGCTCCTTCAACCTCGCCACAACCCGGCAACCCCGGCAAGCGCACAATACCGGGCCGATCTGAGCATAGGGCGTACGCCCATCAGCGGGGCTGTGATCGGTCACCCCGCCCTCAGGGGTTTCGCGGGTGGCCGTAGTGCCGCGACTGGAGGGGCCGAAACGGCTCGTAGTGATTCTCCGCGGTGAACGGCCCGCGAAAATGATTGCCGGCAAGGTCTTCGCGGACGAAGAAGGCGTTGAGCCCGCCGAGATTGCATCCCACCAGCAGATACCCTTTCTTCCGTCCCAGTTTTTCCAGCGCCGTCACACTGGCGCCAAAGTGGCTGGTTTGGTCCCACCACGCCTGGGGATCGTACTGGACAACCCACTCCACTCCTGGCGGAAAAATGGAATTGTATTCCACGACAACCACGCGGGGGCGGTAGCGCTCGATCTTGCTCCAGACCCAGTAATCGTTGCGGTCAATGTCAATGGATAGCAGGTCGAATTCCGCCGGGACGCCACCCTGGCTGAACAGGTGCTCGATATTTTCCGCCGTTATGAACGCGCTCAATACCGTCAGCCGGCGCGCCTGGATTTCCGGGGCAAACTTGTTTTTCGCCCGATCCACCAGGTTCTGGGCGCCGTCCATCCAAAGCCCGCTCCACCCGCTCCGAAGCAGGAACACGGTGTTGTTTTCCTGGCCGTCCGCCGAGCCGAACTCCACAAAAAACCTGTTGGTCACGCCGATCCGGTTGAAGATCTCTCTGAGGATGCCGTCCTCACCGCCCTGGGAGTACACCCGGGCCTCGAAGTGGTTCAGGCGCTTCGGATCGCTATAGCGCGGCTGGGAAAGCAGGGTGCGGGTCATCTCCTCGGCTTGCAGCTCGAAGACGCGGCCCGCGGCGGCGCTGGCGTCTTGGGCATGCCTGCCGACACGATCCACGACTGCGAGAGTCCGGTGAATGTCGCCGGCCGCGATGGACATGGTCTCGACCATCCGGCAGGCCAACACGATGAGGCAGGCGGCAGCGGCGACGATGGCCAACGCCGCCAATCGCAGCGCCAGACCGGCCTGGCGGCCGCCGCCGGGTTCTCTGCCGGCCGGGAGCCACTCCCTGCGCCAGTGCCAGAGAACCAGGGTGGCCGCCAGAACAAGCAGGATTCCGGCGGTCCACACGAGAAAGCATGGGTTCCCCAACACTGATGCCAGGCGCACTCGCACTCCTCCGCCAACTCAGGACCGCCGATTGTAACTCAAGCATTCTTTGCCGGTGTAGCGGAACTTGTGCAGACGCGTACCGCCGCTTCAGCCATCTTCAGAACGAGGCTACCGTTTTTCCAAGGCACGCGCCTCGTTGTAGAAGGCCCGCGCCTTTTCCTTGTCGCCCATCTGCTCGTAGGCCCGGCCGATCCGTAGCAGCAAATCCACTTCCCGGGAACTTTTTCCCGCGGAGCGGAAGAGTTCCAGCGAGCGGTGGTAGTAATCGAGCATTTTTCGCCGGCCGCCGAGATTCTCGTGCATCCGCCCCATCCGGTAAAGGACCTGCGCTTCGCCATAGCGATCCGCGCCGGCTCGCTGAATCTGCAGAGCCTGGTCGAGGACATCCAGGGCTTTACGGTTCTGGTCCCGCTGTTCATGAATCATGGCCATGCTCACGAGTGCCCGGGTCTGTCCCCAGCGGTTCCCCAGAGATCGAAACAGAGCCAGCGACTGGTTGCTCGATTGCTTC
>JBKKAI010000428.1:0-7623 GCA_046714815.1 Terriglobia bacterium
CTGTCTCCAAGAGCAATTCTACAGCCGAAGGGCTTGTGGAAAGCGGCGGCTTTTGCACCCCAGTAGTGGCATGCCTTGCAACGGCAGCTTTACCCAGTCGGGGCGTTGCCTCAACTCGTAGAGTTGCTGGCCACCCGGCCCACCATCGCGGGAACCGCCGCCTACATCGAGCGTTGCGCCGCCTCCCCGCAGACGCGCGGGCGGCAAGAAGCCCACCTTCTTCCGCGGGTGAAGCCTTGAGTGGCAGCGGCGGGACCTCCAAGTGTGACGTCGCGGCAGCAGTTGGATCACGCCGCCTAATTCGGCTAAGCGTGGCCTAGCGAAGCCCAAACAGGAAGGAGTAAGATGCTGCTACGGGCGTGACCTGGCTCGCGTGTTAAGCTCTTTTTGTGGCGTATGAAATCCGGTTCGCCTCGTCGGCCAAACACCAACTCCGGGCGTTCAGGGTTCGCGAGCGCGCTGTGATCCTAGCCGCGGTTGAGACACAGCTCGCACACGAACCGCTGACCGAGAGGCGCAACCGCAAACGTCTCCGGCCAAATCCCATCGCGCCTTGGGAACTGCGGGTGAGGAACATGCGCGTGTTTTACGAAGTTGACGAGCCCGGTGTGGTAACGGTTCTGGCCATCGGAACAAAACGCGGCAACAGGCTGTACATCGAAGGCGAGGAGATGGAGTTATGAAAACCCTGGAACTTAAGAAGGCATCCAAAGCACTTGCCGACTATGCGGCCAATCCGGGCTCCGAATCCATCGTGGTCACCTCGAACAAGAAGCCGGTTGCCGCTCTTGTATCGCTCAAGAACGTGGATCGAGAGTCTCTGTATCTCAGCCTGGATCCAGCGTTCATTAGAATCATCCGTCATGCGCGCGCAGAAGTCAGACGCGGAAAGGTCTATTCGCTGGAGCAGGTAAAACGAGAGATGCTTACCGAAACCGACGCACCTAACGAGGCGTTGCACCGGACGCGCCCAAAGGCCTCGCGCCGGTGAACGCCCCCTCGGGCTCGCTGAGTGCCGGCAAGGCCTGAGGAGACTGTTCCTTCCACGGCTTGCGCAGATCGAGGATTCGAACTTGCTTTCCTCGCCGGTGGCATGCGGAGCAAGCCAAGGGCTGCAAGCCGGGCAGGCCGCAAGGCGATGAGCAAGGCGCGGCGGGGTCGTTGTCGGCGAACGTGCTGAGTGGTGTGACCGCAAGGCCCGAGGACGTGGCCGCCCGGTTGAAGTTGCAGGCACCCGATACTCAACACCGCGCCGACTACTCGGCCGCAGAAGATTTCACTGATCCTGGCGAAGATAAACTTCGCTGCACTCGGCGCGTGGCACTGGCCTGTCTTCGGTCCGCGCGATACAGCGGATAGGGCCGCGGCAAGGGTCTGGCCCACGGGCGTCCGGGCAGCCGCCGGAGGCGGTCGCCCCGAAAGGCGCGGACCGCTACCCCAGCAGTTGCAGAATGCCCTGCAACGGCAGCCTTACCCAGTCGGGGCGATGGCTCAACTCGTAGCCCAGCTCGTAAACGGCTTTTTCCAGCAGGAAGGCGTCGAGGAGCACGTCCAACTCCTCGCGGTCGCGGGGAAGGAACGCGCCCTGGCCGGCGGTTTTCAGGTACGATCGGAGGAAGGCCGAAGAGACCCAAATGTGCCAGCAGTGCGCCCAGTTATCCAGCCGCTCGCGCTCCTCGGGGTGGGGGGCGCCGGCCATGCGGCGGGCGAGCGCCACATAGGTCACATAGTGGAACGAGCGCAGCATGGCAGCCGTATCGCGCAGCGCCGAACGCTTAATGCGTCTTTCGCTGATCGGGCGGCCCGGGTCGCCCTCGAAATCAATCATCACGAAATCCTTACCGGTATAGAGCACCTGCCCCAGGTGGTAATCGCCATGGATCCGGGTGCGCAGGGCGTGGACCTTCCGGCCGGTGATCTGGCGGAAGCGCTTCAGGATCGCGCTTTCCGACTCCAGGACCTTGCGTGCCGGCTCCCGCACTTCCTCCGGGAGAGACTTGAAGCGCCTGCGAAGCTGTTGCATCACACGGGCGTTCAGGTTGCGCAAGGACTGGTAGAGCGATCTTTGGTAACCCAGGATAAACGGCTCGGGGGCGAAGTCCGGATCCTCGGCGCGGGAAGCCAGCGCGATGTGCATCTCTGCGGTGCGCATTCCGAGCAGGCGCGCCGACTCGAGATAGGTCCCGATGCGGTGATGGGCGTGGGGCGGGATGTCGCCCTCGCTGAGGGCCAGCAGCGATTTTCCGGCGGGCGGCGTCTCGGGCGTTTCCCCGCCCCCGGCCTGCGCCGCTTCGAAGTAACGGTCCAGGGCGTCCATGGCGAACTGCCAGGCGTCGCCCTGGCTCAGGATCGCGCCATGCACCACCGCCACAGTGATGTGGTGCCCGTTGCCGCGATATTCGATGGAGCCGGCCAGCGGCGGCACATTGGGGAAGCGCGCCTTCTGCGTGAGGAAGGCGCCGACCTCGAGCTCGGGATTTATCCCCTCTTCGGCGCGCCGGAACAGTTTCAGCGCCAGCCGGTTGCCGTAAAGGATCGTGGTGTTGTTCTGCTCGCCGCGGACCAGGACGGGCTCTGCCGCGTCGCCGCCGCGCAGGCTGCGGAAGTCGCGCGTGGGACGGAAGGTCATCGTTCCAGCCGCGGTCTTCAAGCGGCGCCGCCGCCCAATCGCCTCCAGCAGCGCCTCGGCCAGACCATGGCCACGCAGCGGCTCGTAGAGCACCCCCTCCTTGCGCCCGTCTCGCGACAGCTCGGCCACAACCTGCTCGGGGAACCTGCCGATGACATTCTTCGCCCTTTGCTCGAACGCCAGCGGCAGCACGTAGACTTCCGCGTCCGCGTCGTTGTAGTCCACCTGGAGCAGCACCATGAAGAAGGCCCCTTCTTCATGGCCTGCTTCACGGGACGAGCGGTGCTGGAGGGGAACCGCATCCAACATCTCCACCGATTTCACCTGGCGTGTCCTGCCGGCGAACCAGTGCTGGCGCCGCAGATAGGAAGGCAGCACGCCTTCGAGCGCGCTCTTGGCTTCCTTGCGGAACAGGCTCTCCCAGCCGCCCGGCACGGCCAGCATCGAAGGCGCCGCGCCCGAGGCGGCCACGCTGACCCCGGCTTCGCCGGTGGGGACGGGAACCTCGCCGGACGTTGCCGGGATCGCCGACACCCGTTTCGGCTCCAGGGCAAACCAGTAGAAGCCATACGGGCCGAGGGTCAGCAGGTAGGGGCGGTCCGTGATCGCGGGAAACTCCGTGCTGCCGGACAGCTCCACCGGCGTCAACCCCGCCAGCCGCCCCAGGTCCAGTTCCACGCACTGGGCCAGCCGTGACAGGTTTACGACCACCAGGACCGTTTCCTGTTCAAAGCGCCGGATGAAGGCGAGGATCTTCGAGTTCTCCGGATAGAGAAACTCGTGGCTGCCGCGGCCGAACGCGCGGTAACGTTTGCGCAGCGAGATCAGCCGTTTCATCCACGGGAGCAGCGAGCTGGGGTTGTGGCGGGCGGCATCCACGTTGACAAACTCGTAGTGATGCTCCGGGTCAATGACGGTGGGCAGGTACAACCGCTGCGGGTTGGCGCGGGAGAAACCCGCGTTGCGGTCGTTGCTCCACTGCATGGGCGTGCGCACGCCGTTGCGGTCGCCCAGGTACACGTTGTCGCCCATGCCGATCTCATCGCCGTAGTACAGGATGGGCGTGCCGGGCAGGGAGAAAAGCAGTCCGTTCATCAACTCGATCTTGCGGCGATCGTTACCCAGCAGCGGCGCCAGGCGGCGGCGGATGCCCAGGTTGATCCGCGCCTGCGGGTCGTGGGCGTAGACGCGGTACATGTAGTCGCGCTCCTCGTCGGTGACGGTTTCCAGCGTCAGCTCGTCGTGGTTGCGCAGAAACAGGGCCCACTGGCAGCTCTCCGGGATCGCCGGCGTCTGCGCCAGGATGTCTACGATGGGAAAGCGATCCTCCATCTGCAGCGCCATGAACATGCGCGGCATCACCGGGAAGTGGAACGCGGTGTGGCAGGCCTGGCCTTCGCCGAAGTACGCGACGGCGTCCTCGGGCCACTGGTTGGCCTCGGCCAGCAGCATGCGGTTGGGGAAATGGCGGTCAATGTGCCGCCGCAGTTTCCTCAGGAACGCATGCGTCTCCGGCAAACTCTCGCAGTTGGTGCCCTCGCGCTCGTACAGGTAGGGCACGGCGTCGAGGCGGAACCCGTCCACGCCCATCCGCAGCCAGAAGTCCAGCACCTGGAACATCGCGGCGTGGACCCGCGGGTTGTCATAGTTCAGGTCGGGCTGGTGCGCGTAAAAGCGATGCCAGTAGTAGGCGTTCGCCACCGGGTCCCGGGTCCAGTTCGAGGGTTCGAAGTCCTTGAAGATGATCCGGGCGTCTTTGTATTTTTACGCTGTATCGCTCCAGACATAGAAGTCGCGCCAGGCGCTGCCCGGTTCGGCGCGCCTCGCTTTCTGGAACCAGGGATGCTTGTCGGAAGTGTGGTTCAGCACCAGTTCGGTGATCACCCGCAGGCCGCGGCGGTGGGCCTCCTTCAGGAATGTCCTGAAGTCCGACAGCGGGCCGTAGGCGGGGTTGACGTCGGTATAGTCGGAGATGTCGTACCCGTCGTCCTTGAGCGGCGATGGATAGAACGGCTGCAGCCAGACGGCGGTGACGCCCAACTCCTGCACGTAGTCCAGCTTCTCGGTCAGCCCGCGGAAGTCGCCGATTCCGTCGCCGTCACTGTCCTGGAAGGAGCGGACGTGGAGCTCGTAGACGATGGCGTCCTTGTACCAGAGCGGGTCGTCCGCCAGCGGGAACGGGTCTTCTTCTTTCCTCTTCGGCATAGAAGGCGGCTCTCCGGAAGGGCCGGGTTATCCTACCGCGGCACGCGGTCCCAGGCCAGAACTTTTTAGAACAGAAACCCCGCAAAATGGCTTAAATAATTTCCAGAAATCCAGACTGAAAACGTTTACACGCGGCCGCCATTGGCCGCCGTGCCCCGCTGTGATCCCATTTGACATCCCGCGTGCCCTGTGATTTAATGACCCTCTGGTAAGGGGGAGTAAAGGAGGTCGTGTCGCCGACTCGCGAGCGCGCCCCGCGCGCTGTTTGCTCCCTGACTTTTGTTACTAACACCAATTTTTTTCGCCGACGGTCCCCGAACCAGGCTGCGCGGTTGTGGTTGTACAGGGACCCGGCGCGAACCACTTTCGCAGAGAGGATTCCCATGCATACCACCCGCGACTTGTTCATTCATGAGCTTTCCGACATGCTCGACGCCGAGCAGAAACTGGTGGACGCCCTGGCCGAAGGCGAGGAACAGGCCACCCGGCCGGAGTTGAAGAAGGCTTTCTCCGCGCACCGGGCGCAGACCGAAAACCATGTGCAGCGCATCGAGGACGTTTTTCAGGAACTGGGCCTGGAACCCGAGGCGCACGAGTGTAAGGGCATTACCGGCCTGATCGAAGAGCGGGAGTCGTTTCTGGAAGAAGACCCTTCCCCGGAGATTCTGGACGTCTTCAGCGCCGGCGCCGCAGTCAAGGTGGAGCGCTACGAAATCAGCTCCTACGAGGGGCTGACCCGAATGGCCAGGGATCTCGGACTGAAACAAGCCGCCCGGCTCCTGGGGCAGAGCCTGGCCGAGGAAGAAGCGACCCTGAAAAAGATGCAAACGCTGGAGAAAAAGCTGAAACCTTCGGCATCGGGCCTGAAGTCAGGCGGGGCCGGGCGGGAAGAGCGTGCGCCCGCGCGGCGGGCGCCGCAGGCGCGCCCGGGGCGGCACACGGCCGCCTGAAACGCAGCCGTCCACCGGACGGCGCGTCCGCGCGCGCCGTCCGCGGATTCCCCGGGACAGCCATGGAAGCCCTCAAGCCAGCAGTTCTGGCGGTGGATATCGGGCCGGCCGATTTCGCGGCCTTGGTGTCGAGCATGACCGGCACGGTGGACCTGCACCGCGCGGCGACCATCGAAAACGCCATCGGCCTCCAGGAGATTTTCGCGGCCCGCGCCATCCTCTGCGACGCCGATTCGCTGGACTGGCGAAGGGCGCTCCGGCAACTGTACCGGCTGGGAACGCCGGTGATTTTCCTGGCCCGGAACGCCGACGAGCGGCTCTGGCTGGAGATGCTCGACGCGGGAGCGTTCGACGTTCTCTCCAAACCCTACCGGCCGGAGGAGTTGCGCTGGGTGATTTCCTGCGCTGTCAGCCGCAAGCAACAAATCGTCGCGTAAACTGCCGGCTGCCCCCGTAAATAATAGTTTAATAATATTATTGTTTATTTTCTGCTTAGCATCGTTATTTTACGCCAGCAGCGCAAAACCTCGGCCACGCTCCAGGCCTGGGCCACGCAGCCTCGCGGCGTAAATGGCTCCTCGGCGTCGAAAACCTCGCTGATCGAGCCGATGCACGCCTGCGCCAGGTGGTCCACGAAGCCTTCGAGGAAACAGCGCGCGCCCTCCAGGTCGTCCGGGTGCACCTTCAGCCAGACGTCAACAAAAGGTCCGATCAGCCAGCCCCACACCGTTCCCTGGTGGTAGGCGGCGTCGCGTGACCGCAGGTCGCCGAAATAGGTGTCCTTGTAATCGGGATGTCCCGGCGCCAGCGACCGCAGCCCCACCGGCGTGTACAGCTCCTCGCGGACCACTTTGAGGACGGCCGGCCAGCGCTCCTTGTCGAGCACCGAATGGCGCAGCGAGATCGCGAACAACTGGTTGGGCCGGCAGGCCGCATCATCGCCCTGCTCGCCGTCCACCACGTCGTAGAGGTGCCCGCCTTCCTGGTACCAGAAGCGCCGGTTGAAAGAAGCCTGCGCGCGGGCGGCGTGTTCGGCGAAGCGGTCGGCTTCCGGCCCGTTCTGTTCCTCGCGCAGCCACTGTTCCAGCAGGCGCAGGGCGTTGTACCACAGCGCGTTGATCTCCACCGCCTTTCCGCGCCGGGGCGTCACCACCCAGTCATCCATTTTCGCGTCCATCCAGGTGAGCTGGTAGCCTTCCTGTCCCTGGCGCAGCAGGCCGTCGGCGGGGTCCACGCCGATACCGAAGCGGGTGCCGCGGAGGTGATGCCCGGCGATCTCCACCAGTTTCGGCAGCAGATGCCGGAATGTCTCGCGGTCGCCGGTGGTTTCCAGGTAACGGTCCACGGCGTGGAAGAACCACAGCGTGGCGTCGGCGGTGTGGTACAAGCCTTCCTTCTCGCCTTCCGGGAACATGTTGGGGATCAGGCCGTCGCGGATATAGTGCGCGAAGGTGCGTAGGATGTAGCTGGCTTCCAGGTGGCGTCCGCTGGCCAGCGTCAGCCCCTCGAGGCTGATCATGGTGTCGCGGCCCCAGTCGGTGAACCAGTGATAGCCGGCGATCACCGTGCGCAGTTCCTCGCCCTGGGCGCGGGCGCGGGTGGCGTCCTCGACGCGACCGGCGGGCGCGATCAGGAACTGGTCGGCGGCCAGCACCAGCTCGGCGCCGGTGCGATCCTCGGCGCCGATGCCGGCGATGCGCACCAGGTGCTGCCGCCGTTGCCTCTCGTAGCGCAGCGCCTGCTCCATGCCCAGCGCGGTCAGTGTCTCCCAGGGCTCGGTCGACGCCACCAGCGCGGCGGGCGTCTCGCGCCCCAGCAGCACCTTGAAGTGGCCATGGC
>JBKKAI010000429.1:0-11202 GCA_046714815.1 Terriglobia bacterium
GCGCGCGTCCCGGCCAGGTTATCGCGGCGGGGCAAGGCGATCCTGAGCGCGCAGGCCGCCGCCTGGCTGCGACCCAGAGCGTACGCCCCGGGTTGCCGGCCCCCCGCCCGCGACCCTCCAGCGCCCGCCGCCTTTCGGGCGCACTTGCCGTCGGTGGAGGACTTCCCGTTCAAAATCTGGGCGCGGCTGTCCAGCCGGCGCTGGCGGCGTCCCGCGGCGGAGCTGCTGGGCTACGGCGATCCGGCCGGTTACCGGCCGCTGCGCGAACAGATCGCCGCGTACGTGCGAGCGGCGCGCGCGGTGCGCTGCGACCCGGCGCAGGTGATCGTGGTCGGCGGCTCGCAGCAGGGGCTCGACCTGGTTGCCGGCCTGCTGCTCAATCCCGGCGACCGCGCCTGGGTCGAAGAGCCGGGCTACCCGGGCGCGCGCGCCGCGTTTCTGGCCGCCGGCGCGCGCATCATTCCGGTGCGCGTTGACGCCGAGGGCCTGGACGTCTCCGGTGCACTGGCCCACCACGCCCCCGCCCGCGTGGTCTACGTGACTCCTTCGCACCAGTTCCCGCTGGGCGTGACCATGACCCTGTCCCGGCGGCTGGCGCTGCTCGAGTGGGCGCGCCACTCCCGCGCCTGGATCATCGAAGACGATTACGACAGCCAGTACCGCTATGCCGGCCGGCCGATCGCTTCGCTGCAGGGGATTGACGGCCACGGGCGGGTCATCTACCTGGGCACCTTCAGCAAGGTGATGTTTCCCGGGCTGCGGCTCGGCTACCTGGTGGCGCCGCCCGACCTGGCGGACGCCTTCACCGCCGCGCGCCGCATCGCCGACTGGCACTCACCCATGATGGACCAGGCGCTGCTGGCCGACTTCATCGCCGAAGGCCACTTCGCGCGCCATATCCGCCGAATGCGCACTCTGTACGAGGAACGGCAGGCGATTCTGGTGAAGGCCGCCGGCCGAGCGCTGGCCGGGCGGCTGGACATCCGGGCGGTGGATACGGGGATGAACGTGATCGGCTGGCTGGCCGATGGCGCCGACGAGAACGCCATCGCGGAGAATGCTCGACGGTACGGCGTCGACGTCACACCGCTTTCCGTGTATCGGATGCAACCCTCGAAACAGCGCGGCCTGTTGTTGGGCTATGCGTCGCTGAAACCGGCCGCCATCCGCGCCGGGGTCGAGCGGCTCGCCGCCGCGCTGAAATGAACGACTCCCAGCTCGCCGGGGACCGCGTCCTGCGCCACGTTCTGACTTCTGATTCCTGACTCCCCGGTCTACAGCTTCTTATAACTGTCCCAGAGTCCGTAGAGCGCGGTGGCGAACAGCGCCAACATCGAGAGCCAAAGAAAAATGTCCCACAACATTCCGGGGGTGATGCGGCGGTCAGTGCGGCGATAGCGCAGGTACACGGCGGCGCCGGCGATCATCGGCAGCGTCAGGGCCTGGGCGATTCCGCCGATGGTGACCAGGCGCACCGGGTCGGGCAGGAGAATAAACAGCGCCAGGTTGAGGAACGGAAACGTGGCGCAGAAGGTGCGCACCCAGCGCGTGCGCTCGTCCTGGTTGGTGACACGGATGAGGTTGTGCAGCCGCAGCAGGTCCACCAGGGCGCGGCAGTTGGCGGCGGTGGCGGCGAACAGCGTCGAGTAGAGCACGGCAAACGCGCCGATGACGATAAACCAGGTGGCGGCGCTCTCGCCCATCACCGGCACGTACATCTGCGAGAGCGCCTTGAGCATGCCCTCCACGTTCCGCGGCAGGCCGCCGCCGGACATCGCACGGTGCAGCACCGCGGCGCCGAGCAGGTAGAACGCCAGCGTCGCCGCCGTGTAAACCACCATGCTCACCCAGGCATCGAGATACATGACGCGCATCCAGCCGGTGGCCCGGCCCGCCCACTCGGCAGAGTCGTTGCGCGGCCCGATGTTGCGCGCGTAGCCCTTCTCGATGCACCAGTAGGGATAGGCGATCAGCTCGCTGGCCCCAACCCCGGTGATGCCGAACATGGCCATCGCCGCACCCACCGCGTCCGGCGGAATGCGGAACGACAGCCCCGACGCCAATTCGCTCCAGCCGAACGAGTGCCCGGTCCAGGGCAGCATCGCCACGCATCCCATGGTCATCAGCGTGAAGGTCACCACCATCAGCGTAGTGCCCCATTCCACCATTTTGTAACTGCCCGCGGCCAGCAGCACGGCGGTCAGCACGGTGATCAACACCGCCCAGGGCAGCTCCGGCCGCGCGGCGGTCCCGAGGCCGGCCGCCAAACCCGAAGAGACGCCCGGCGCGGCCATGTGAAACGCCTGGCCGAGGCCGCCGATCATCGCCGCCAGTTGTGCCTGCGTGCACATCATCATGATCAGCCACCACCACGGCAGCACGACGCCCGGGCCGGGCATCCGGCGAAAGCTGTCCAGCGTGGTTTCGCCCGAAGAAACGGCGAAGCGGCCCAGCTCGATCTGCACGAAAATCTTGATGAAGCAGCTCAGGATCACCAGCCACAGCAGCGCGAAGCCGACCTTGGCCCCGACGTTAGTGGTGGCGATCAGTTCGCCGGTGCCGACAATGGCTCCGGCCAGAATCAGCCCGGGCCCGATCTTCAAAAACGCCTGCCCCAGCGTCCGCGGCGGCTCCTTCACCGCCGCCTCGGACAGGCGATACGGATCGAATGTCTGCTTTTCGTCGCTCATACGCGGCCTACAGTATCAGAGGTACGGCTTACTTCAGCCAGCGGTCAAGGCGCTCGCGGACGAATTGGTCGTCGCTCAGCGCCGGGTAGCAGCGGTACACGCGGTCAATCTCTTCCGCCTGGCCCGGGGAGAGGTTTTCGGCAGGGTCCAGGCACCAGCGGCCGGCCAGCAAGCCCTGGCGGCGGAGCACTTCGTGAAGTCCGGCGATGCAGCCGTGGAAGCTGTTGGCGGCATCGAAGAAGGCAGCGTTGGCATCGGTGACCTGCTGCGCCAGGGTCAGCCAGGAGATCGCGATGTTCTCGCTCCGGGCCGTTTCGCGATGGATTGCGCCAAGCATTTCCACCGCCGGCTTCGTCCAGACCGCCCAGTGTCCCAGCAGTCCGCCCTTGATCCGGATCTGCCGGCCGCCGATTTCGAAGGGCGTCAGCAGATCGAGCACGATGCTGTCATCGTTGCCGGTGTAAAGGGTGATTCGATCCTCCGCGCCGGCCGCCGCCGCCGCGCGCACCACATCCAGCGTCTGGTAGCGATTGAAAGGCGCGATCTTTGCCGCGACGACATTTTCGATCTCAAAGAACCGGCGCCAGAACTCGTAAGGAAGCAGCCGGCCGCCGACCGCGGGCTGCAGGTAGAATCCGAACACCGGAATCACAGCGGCTACCGCGCGAACGTGCTCGATCAGCTCGGCCACGGTTGCGTCCGGCAGCGCCGCCAGACTGAGAAGGCCCGCATCGTACCCCAGCAACGCGGCGAGCTCCGCTTCCGCCAGCGCCTGCTTCGTAGCGCCGACAATTCCCGCCACCTTGACCACGCCGGCGCCCCTCAGCTCTTCCATCGCTAGTTCGAGGACCGGCCGAAACAGGCCGACCTCCGGCCGGCGGATCGCGAACTGCGTGGTGTGGACGCCCACCGCGACGCCGCCCACACCGGCGGCCAGGTAATAACGGGTGAGGGCGCGCTGGCGCCGCTCGTCGAGCTTGCGTTCCGCGGTCAGGGCCAGCGGGTGCGCGGGTATCACCACTCCCTCCCGCAATCGTTCGCGCCAAGCCATCGCTCAATACCTTCCATCGCGGACTTCGAAGTGTGTTGGCTTGTCGAGCGTTACCCCGCCGCCCTCGATCCACTCCGCGGTCAGCTCGATCATTTCCTCGAGCGACACCGCCGGGAGCCCAAACAGGCGATGGCAGCGCGCCGCATTGTTCAGCAGCGCCGTTGCCGGCTCTTGGCCTTCGAACCTCGCAGGCGACTGCAGGCGTCGCGCGAACTGCTCCGCCAGCCGGCGAATGGAGACCGTCTGCGGGCCGGTCAGGTTCAGGACCGCCGCCGGACTGCGGCACAGCGAAAAGGAGCGGAGCGCGACCGAGTTGGCATCGCCCTGCCAGATCACGTTGGCGAAGCCCATCGAAAGATCCACCGGCTCGCGGCGGTGGACCTTCAAGCCAACATCGAGCAGCACGCCGTAGCGCAGCTCCACGGCATAGTTCAGACGCAGCAGCACGGCCGGAATGCCGTACCGGGCGGAAGAATACTGGAACAAGCGCTCGCGGCCGAGAACCGACTGCGCATATTCGCCCTGCGGTTCGGGCGCGGTCTCCTCCGTCGCCCCTCCACCGGCGACGGGCACGAGCGGGTAGACATTTCCGCTGGAGAAGGCCACCAGGCGCGAGTGGCGAAACCGCTCGGCCACCAGGCCCGCCAGAAAACAGTTCATGGCCCAGGTAAAGGGCTGGTCGCCGGCGGTGCCGAACTTCCTGCCCGCCATATAAAGGATGTTCGGCGCCTCCGGCAGATCGCGGAGCTGCCGCGGATCGAGCAGGTCGGCGGCGATCGTCTCGACACCGGCCGATTCCAGCCTTTCCCGCACGTCTCGCTCGGAAAAACGGGACACGCCTATGATCCGCTTCCTGACACCTGCCTCATCGGCGGCCCGGCGAGCGCGCATCGCCAGCGTCGGCCCCATCTTTCCGGCGACCCCGAGAATCATCAGGTCGCCCGGCATCTCCACCAGCGCCGATTTGTCGGCTTCGGCGGGACGCGACAGCAATTCATCGAGAGCTTCGATGCTGGTTATCATTCGAGCACAAATTGCGCGAGCACAAATTACGCGCCAAGAACCCGGTCCCGCATCTCGGCCAGGATCGCCGCCACAGCGTCTTCCGACGGCGCTTCACAATAAACGCGTAGCAGCGGCTCGGTGCCCGAGCCGCGGACCAGCACCCAGGCGTCGGCGCCCATCAGGAACTTGATGCCGTCCAGGTTCTCCACCGTGGTGACAGGCCGGCCGGCGATCGAACGCGGAGATTGCGTTTCGAGCGCCGCCAGCGCGCGCTCCTTCTGTCCCGGCGGCAGGCGCAGGTCCGCACGATTGTAATACTGCGGCCCGTAGCGGCTGTGCAGTCCGGCCACCAGCTCACCGAGCGTCTTGCCGTGGTGGGCCATCACTTCGGCCAGCAGCAGAGAGTTTAAAATCCCATCACGCTCCGGCAGGTGTCCCTTCACTCCGATGCCGCCGCTCTCTTCGCCGCCTACGACAATGTCGCGCTCCAGCATCAAGTCGCAGATGTACTTGAAGCCGATCGGCGTTTCGTGCAGCTTCAATCCGTAGCGCGCGGCGATGCGGTCCACCATTTTCGTGGTGGAGAACGTCTTGGCAACCTCGCCTTTCAGGCCGCGCTGGTCCAGGAAGTATTCCAGCAGGATAGCGAAGATGCGGTGCGAATCCACGAAGGCGCCGTCGCGGTCCACTGCGCCGAGACGGTCGGCGTCGCCGTCGGTGGCGAAACCGCCGTCGAAGCCGCCCTCCACCACCGCGCGCCTGAGCTCTTCCACGTGCGGCTCGATCGGCTCGGGGTTCAAGTTGGGAAACAACGGGTCGCGCGCGCCGTGAATCTCGCGGCACCGCACGCCGAGCTCGCGAAGAATCGCGCCGAGGTAACCGATGCCGGCGCCGTACATCGGGTCGGCGACCAGCCCGAACCGCGCCGCGGCTATCTTCTTCAGGTCGGCGACGCAGGCCACCTGATCGAGGTAAGGCCCGCGAAAGTCCGTTTCGCGGATGCCGCCGCCGGGCCGCTCCGGCGAGGGCGCGCCGAGCAACTCCTCGATGCGCCCAACGATCTGGGGCGAGGCCGAGCCGCCGTAGGCCGCCTTGAACTTGAAGCCGTTCCATTGCCACGGGTTGTGGCTGGCGGTGATCACGACCGCTCCGGCTGTCTGGAAATGGCGCACGGCGAAGGACACCGCCGGCGTCGGGCTGGGCGCGGCCGAAAGGCGCACGCTCAACCCGGCGCGCGCCAACTCTTCGGCCGCTGCCTGCGCAAAGAACTCCGAGCCGAAACGCATGTCATAGCCGACCGCCACGCCGCGCTCCGGCTGCTCGTATTGGTGAATATAGGCGGCGGACGCGCGCGCCGCCAGCCGCACGTTCTCCATCGTGAAGTCGTCGGCGATCACGCCGCGCCAGCCATCGGTCCCGAAGCGGATCGCGGCTACAGCAGCTCTTCCCGTTTCTGCTTCTCCAACCATGCCACCACCCTGGATACGTCCTGAGCCCGGCTGCGGCGAGCGACCAGCAGCGCGTCGGGCGAATCCACTATCACCAGGTCTTCCACGCCGATGGCCGCAATGATTTTTCCCGGGGCGTCGAAATAGTTGCCACGGGCATCGAGGGTCCATACCGCGCTCCGCGCCGCGTTTCCCGCGGCGTCGTGCGGCAGCAGCTCGTAGACCGCGCTCCAGCTCCCCACGTCATTCCAGCCGATCTCGCAGGGCACGCCCGCGACGTTGCCCGCGTTTTCCAGGACCGCGTAATCCACCGAGATATTCTCGCACCCGGGATAGAGGCGCCCGAGCGTCGCCGGCCTGGGATCGCGGGCGATTTGATCGAGCAGCGCCGCCATCTCCGGCTTGAACTTTTCGAGGGCGTCCAGAATGGTCCCTGCCGACCAGAGGAACATCCCGCTATTCCAGAAATGACGCCCGCTGCGCAGGAAGCGCCGCGCGGCCGCCGAATCGGGTTTTTCGCGGAAGCGATCCACCTTCGCCAGCCGCGGCCCGCCGGCCGCCGGCCTGGCGGAAAACTGGATGTAGCCGTACCCGGTCTCCGGCCAGCGCGGGCGGATGCCGAGGACCACGATGGATCCGGCGGCGGCGCCGCGCGCCGCCACCGCCAGCGCCTTGCGAAACGCCGCGGGCTTCCCCACGACGTGGTCGGACGGGAACACGCCGATCAGCGTTTCGCGTCCGGCGGTGTGGGCCTCGCGCCCGGCGGCCTTGGCAATCAGGTGCGCGGCCAGCCCGATGGCCGGAGCGGTATTGCGCTGCGCCGGCTCGGCAATCACCTGCGCCGCGGGCACCTGGGGAAGCTGCCGCAGGATTTCGTCGCGCAGATGACGGTTGGTGATCACCCAGATGCGCTCCGGCGGGATCATGGGCCGCAGCCGCTCGAATGTCTGCTGGATCAGCGTCCCCTGCCCAACGACGTTGAGCACCTGCTTGGCGCGGCGGCGGCGGCTGCGCGGCCAGAAGCGCGTGCCGCGCCCGCCGGCCAGAATCACGCCGTGCAGCACAGGCATTTTTCCTGTACTGCTGGCGGCGTTCGCAGGCAGCATGTCAGACATCGCGAATCACGATGCGCCGGCGCAGCTCGGCGGAGACGCCGGCCCGCGCCATCTCCTCCTCCACTTCACCGGCGCCGGCGGGCACCCGGGCGCGCAGCCACACCGTTTCGCTCCGCGGGACGATCTCGTAGCCGCCGGCCCCTTCGGGCACTCGCCACATCTGCTCGTGGCCGTAGGCGCGGCGGTGGCCGCCGCAGACGATCTCGCCTTCCCCCTCGAGGAAGGCCAGCACCTGGGGCCGTTCCACGTCCACTTGGCCGCGGCACTCGCGGGAAGCGCGGAAGCGCTCCAGCGCGAAATAACGGCAGGCGACCAGGTAGTCGTGGAAAAGGCCCTCGCCCGCCGCGGCCGGGGCCGGCGCCATCCGCCCGGCGGCAGCGTGGTGGCGGATCACGTCCAGCGCCTTTTCCAGGTGCAGCTCGCGCGGACGCCCGTAGTCATACAGCCGGTAGGTGACGTCGCTGAACTGCTGCACCTCGCACAGCGTCAGGCCGGGACCAATGGCGTGTACGGTGCCGGACGGCACGAAGATGAAGTCGCCGGAATCGATGTCCAGCCAGTTCAGCTCGTGCTCGATGGTTTGCGACTCGACGCTGGCGGCGATCTCCGCGCGCGACATGGGACGGCGCAGCCCGACGGCCAGCCGCGCGCCCGGCTCGGCGTCCAGGATGTACCAGCATTCCGTCTTGCCCGAGCTGTTTTCGTGCTGGAGCGCGTAGGCGTCGCTCGGGTGCACCTGTACGGAAAGTTTCTCGGTGGTGAAGATAAACTTCAGCAGCAGGGGATGGGCGCGGAACCAGATTTCACCCAGGCGCACGCCGTCGCGGGGGCGGCCCCAGATCTTCTCGTGAAATGTGGGCTCGATCGGCGCCGGTAGCGGCGAAGGTTGCACGCGCCCTCGCCTACTTCGACCGCAGCGCGGCGAAGAAATCGCGCATCCGGTCAACGCCGCGTTCGAGGTCGCGCATCGAAGGCGGGTACGACAGGCGGAGGGGCCGGGTGGGGCCGATGGCCGCGCCGGGCACCACCGCCACATGCGCTTCGCGCAGCAGGCGGCCCACCAGGTCCGTCACCGTGCCGGCGCCGTTGCCCTTGAGGAATGCGCCGATATTGGGATAAGCGTAGAACGCGCCCTGCGGCATGGGGCAGCGCACGCCGGGAATGGAGCGCAGCCGCTCGATGACGAAGTCGCGGCGGCGCCGGTACTCGGCCAGCATCTGGCCCACCGATTCCTGCGGCCCGCGCAGCGCCTCCACCGCGGCCTTCTGCGCGATCGAAGTCGGATTCGACGTGCAGTGGCTCTGCAGCTTCAGCATCGCCTGGATCAGATCGGGCCGCGCCAGCGCGTAGCCCACGCGCCAGCCCGTCATCGCGAAGGTCTTCGACATCGAGCCGACCACGATGGCGTTCTCGCGCGCGCCGGGAAACTTGCCGATCGAGAAATGCGGACCTTCGTAGACGAAGTGCGAGTAGCACTCGTCCGACATCAGCGGGATGCCGCGCGACGCCGCCAGGTCGTAGATGCGCCGGAACTCCGGCTCCCCCACAACGGCCCCGCTGGGGTTGCTCGGCGAATTCACGATGATCAGCCGCGTGCGCGGCGTGATGGCGCTCTCAATGGCCGCCGCGCTGATGGTGTAGCCGGAGTCCTCGCCGGTGTTCACCAGCACCGGCTTGCCTCCGGCATACTGGATGATGTCCCGGAAGCTCACCCAGAAGGGCACCGGCAGGATGACTTCATCGCCCGCGTTGACCAGAACCGAGATGGCGTTGAAGATGGCGTGCTTGCCGCCGACGGTGACCAGCACGTCGGAAGGCGAATAATCGCTGCCCAGCTCGCGCGCATGCCACTCGCAGATCGCCTGCTTCAGCTCGGCGATGCCGCCGGTGGCGGTGTAGCGCGTGAAGCCGTCGCGGATGGCGCGGATGGCCGCCTCGCAAATGTTTTCCGGCGTCGGGAAGTCGGGCTCGCCCGCGCCGAAGTCCACCAGGTCGGCGCCCTGCGCCCGGAATTTCTCCGCTTCCATCACCACGGCCAGCGTCGAGCTGACCGAAATCCTCGAGATTCTTTCGGAAAGTTGCATTGGATCCGCCGCCTCTATATCGGAATCTTCGCCCTCAGCCGTTCCACCACCACCGACGGCACCAGGTCCTGGATCGAGCCGCCCAGCAGGTGCACCTCCTTGACGAGGCGCGAACTGATGTAGCTGTACTGCTCGGCCGGCATCATGAACACCGTCTCCACGTCCGGGTTCAACTTGCGGTTCATCAGCGCCATCTGCAGCTCGTACTCGTAGTCGGACACGGCCCGGATGCCCCGCAGGATCACCTGCGCCCCGCGGCGCGCCGCGTATTCCACCAGCAGCCCGTCGAATGTCTCCACCCGGACGCTGCCCAACGGCGCCGTCACCTCGCGCAGCATCTCCATCCGCTCTTCCAGCGAAAACAAGGAGTGCTTGTCCGGATTGCGCAGGACGGCCACGATCAGCTCGTCCACGATCTTGATGCCGCGCGCGATCAGATCCAGGTGCCCGTTGGTCGGCGGGTCAAACGACCCCGGATACAGACCTCGGACGGACTTAGCCATCCCGAGCATTTTACAGGCAGGACGAGGAACCGCCAAGGCACAAACGCGCCCACAAACGCGCCCGCGCCGCTATGATGTGCGGCGCTTGCCAAGCCCCTCGGCGATCATGGCGGTAACCAGAGTGTTGAGGCTGACACCCTCCTGCCGTGCGCGCGAGACGAGCCGCGCGTGCAGGCTCCGCGGGACGCGCTGCCTCCATTGCCCGCTGGCCGTGCTGGGCCGCGGGAGCGTGTCGCCATGTCTGACGCAACTGAGCAGATACGCTTTGACCGCATCGCGACCGTGCGTGATAGCCTCCTCCGGGGTGCTTCCGTCGGAAACACAGCCAGGCAGATCGGGGTACTCATCATGAATCCGCCACCGTCCTCTTGGCTGAGCAAGTGGATCGCAAACGGGTAGGAGTTCATAAGAGTCTTGTCAATCTTCATTGGGGGCCACTTCGTCAGGCGCCCCGGTAACGCCGGGCTCTCGGGCGGGGAGCCAGGTGGCGGCTCTCCCGGTCAAGGGCTTCCTTGAGCAGGACCTTCACGTAGGTCTGGTAGCCAATGCCTTTCCTCGCGGCCAATGAGCGCGCTCGCTCAATGTCCGCGAGCGCGACGCGAATCGTGATGTTCTTCGACTCGCGTCGCTCTCGAATTACACGCCTTGGCCCTCCCCGCTTCGCGATACCGCTCTTCATCGCTGCGACGAGATTTTTCTCGACGATGTCCATATTGGCGTCCCACCATCCAGCCTCTTCGGCCTCTTTTACAAACCTCTTTACTGGGGGCTTCTTCATGCTCCGAGTCCTTTCGCGCGGATATACGTGGTCCGGGCCGCCTGCGCAGCCTGGCGAGCCGTGACTGCCCGCACTACATTCGTACCGCGAAGTGTCCAAACGACCACCAACACGCGCAACCTGTTGGTATGCCCGATCGATGTCCAACGCTCCTCGCCTCGCACAACGTCATAGTTGAGATCGAATGGCTCGTTGAGGAGCACCTGTTCAACCTCCGCCGGCGTCACCTTGTGCCGGGCGATGTGCGCGATGTTCGCCTCGTCCCAGTCAAATCTCGGTTCGTCGGGCAATCAAGCTAAGCATACATATCTTGTACATATACAATCAAGCCCGGCCGTCAGATCATTGTCAGATCAGAGGGGCAGCCGCACTTCAAACTCCGCCGTGGCGCCGTGATGGGGCGCTTCACCGGCCGTAACGCGCCATGTTTTTCTTGTTCGAAGACAGGTCCGGCGGCCCCTGAACCGAGCCGATGAGATCCTTGGCGAGATCGAAGGCCGAAGCCGGTTGGGCGCCGCGGCGCCGGCG
>JBKKAI010000430.1:0-3847 GCA_046714815.1 Terriglobia bacterium
CGCGGCGAAGACATCGTTCTCCGTGATGTGCCGTTTTACTTTCGGTGTCACCACCCAAATAGCGCCGTTCGGCTTGAGGTACCGGCGCAGGCGGCCCAGTTGGGCGAGCTCAGCAACGCTGTTGGCCTGGAAGAATATGAAGTCGGAGTCCGGCTGCGGCCTGCCTTCAAAAATGTCGGTAGCCCGTGCCCGAAGCTCCTTCCAGAAGGAGGCATCGGCGACGCCGGCCACAGAGACGCGCGAGGTGTCTTTCACTCCCAGCTTGTCCACCAGGCTTTTCGGGTTGAGGATTTTGGCGGCCCATCTTTCGGCCTGCGGC
This sequence comes from Terriglobia bacterium, assembly GCA_046714815.1. GTDB lineage: Bacteria > Acidobacteriota > Terriglobia > JAJPHL01 > JAPKYU01 > JBKKAI01. The sequence goes on from JBKKAI010000430.1 coordinate 320, forward strand.
CCAAGCTCGAAAAAGGCCACGCCCCCCGGGAAGGTCACGCGAAGGGTTCCCTGGGCCGCCTCCACCGATTTCATTTCCTTGAAGGGGATCTTCAGCCGGAAATCGCCGCGAAAAACCAGGTCCTTCGATTCCAGCAGCGCCTTCCCCGCCGATGACTTGCCGCCCAACCGCGCCGTGCACCGCGCTTCCTGTCCCATCGCCGGCCCACTCCTTTTGTGGGAGTTCGGATTATATTTTCATTTCGACCGTTGGAAAAAGTGAGAAATGCGAGAAAGGCCCGGGCCGATGCTATCCTCGCAGGAAAGGGATGCGTAGGACTGGAGGTGCGCGATGCTCACGCTGGTGACGGGTGCGACCGGATTCGTGGGACGAAGGTTGATTGCCAGTCTGGAAAAGCCGGTGGTGGTGCTGAGCCGCGACGCGGAGCGCGCGCGGCGGGCCCTGGGCGCGGGCGTCGAAGCTTACCGCTGGGAGCCGGAGGCGGAGCCGGCGCCGGCCGAGGCTTTCCGCGGCGTCGAAGCGGTGTTTCACCTGGCCGGCGATTCCGTCGCCGCGGGACGCTGGACGCGAGCGAAGAAACAGCGCATCCGGAACAGCCGTGTCCTGGGAACGCGCAACCTGGTGACATCGCTGAAATCGCTCCGCGAGCGGCCGCGGGTTCTGGTGTCAGCTTCGGCGATCGGCTTCTACGGCGACCGCGGTGATGAGCTGCTGGACGAAACATCGGCGCCGGGAAACGATTTCCTGGCACAGACCTGCCAGGAATGGGAGGCCGAAGCGCGGCACGCTGAGCCGCTCGGCATCCGCGTGGTGACACCGCGAATCGGCGTGGTACTGGGCGAAGACGGCGGGGCGCTGGCCAAGATGCTCACTCCATTCAAGCTCGGCCTGGGCGGCCGCCTGGGGCACGGCCGCCAATGGATGTCCTGGATCCACTTGGACGATCTGGCCGCGCTGCTGCTCGATGCGGCCGGAAAGAACGAACTGTCCGGCGCGATCAATGCGGTGTCGCCCGAGCCCGTCGAGAACCGCGAGTTTACCCGCGTGCTGGCCTCGGTGCTGCACCGGCCGGCCATTTTCCCAGCCCCGGCTCCGGCGCTCCGGCTGGCGCTCGGCGAGATGGCCGGCGCGCTGCTGCTGGTTTCGCAGCGCGTCGTCCCGCGCGTGGCGGAGAAGGCCGGATTCCGCTTCCGCTATCCGGCGTTGGCAGGCGCACTCCAGGCAGCGGTTGGCGGCCACAACGATCGTGCCGCCGGCGCGGACATCTCCGCCCCGCGGACGGGCGCGGCCTGATGGCGCGTGCCACACGCCTGGAGCGCTCCCAGTTTTTCTCAAGGCCGCGCGAGGAGGTTTTCGCCTTCTTTACCGACGTGGCCAATCTTGCAGCCGTCACGCCGAAGTACGTCGGCTTCAAGATGCTGACACCACTTCCGATCCCACTGCGGCCCGGCACGCTGCTCGATTACCGGATGGGCATGTTCGGCGTCCCTTTCCGCTGGCGCACACGGATCGAGACGGTGCAGCCAGGCGTCCGATTCACCGACGTGCAGGTGCACGGCCCATACGCCGAGTGGCATCACCTCCACGAATTCTTCGATGTCCAGGACGGAACCCTGGCGGTTGACGTGATCAACTACCGCCTGCCGCTCGGACCGCTGGGCGTCGTGGCCGACGCGCTCGTCGTGCACCGCCTTCTGCACAAGATCTTCGATTACCGCCACGACCGCCTCGCCGAGCTTCTGAAGTAGCCCCACCGGCCGCCATTCCGGACTAAACTGGAAGAGAGGGGGGGCCAGGAGGCTTTCGCATGAAGACCGTTACCGGAGTTTTCCTCTCGCGGTCGGACGCGGAACGCGCGGCCGAACGCCTCAGAAGCATGGGCATCGGTTACGACAGGATGAACCTGTTGACGCCGGGAGTTACCGGCCGGCAAATGGACGCCCTCCCCAGCACGCCGGGCGAGCAGCCCGGAATGGGGAAGGCCATGGGCGGCGTGGTCGGCGGCGCGATCGGCGCGGCCGGCGGCATGCACCTCGCCATGGTGGCAGCCAGCATTCTTATGCCCGGCGTTGGGCCGGTGATCGCCATCGGCCTGGCGGCGGCGGCACTGGCCGGAGCCGGCGGCGCGGCCGGCGGCGCCGCGGCGGGTGAGGCTCTGGAACAATCACTCACCGAAGGGCTGCCCAAGGATGAGCTTTTTGTTTACGAAGATGCGCTGCGCCAGGGGCGCACGGTGCTGATCGTCGCGGCCGCTGATGACACACAGGCCGACGCGGCCCGCGTGGCGCTGGCCGATGCCGGCGCGGAAACGCTCGACGCCGCGCGCGCAAGCTGGTGGATCGGCCTGCGCAGCGCCGAGCGCGAGCGCTACACCGCGCAGGGACGCGATTTCGATCAGGCCGAGCCCAGTTACCGCCTCGGCTTTCAGGCGGCGATGCACCCTTCGTCCCGCGGCCGCACCTACGCAGAAGCCCGGGAGGTGCTGCCACCGCGCTACGTGGAGATATACTCCGACGAAGCTTTCCGGCACGGCTACGAGCGCGGGCGCGAATATTTGGAAAGCCTGATGACCCGGTATCCGCACGCAGCCTGATCGCTTCCTGGGAGCGCAGGCGCCGAGGCGGGCAAGAGGCCCGCGCTCCCAGGGTCAAAAATCGGCGCCGGCAATCGGGTCTTGGTTTTCCGGACTTGGGACTTGATCCCGCTGGTCCCGGATCCAGCCAGCCACTAGCATCGCGTAGAACGGCACGTACTCCATCAGCAGGAACCGCGGATCATCCTGCCACACGCCCAGCGTGCCGTAGCCGATCAGCACGTGGTAGGAGAGAAACACCAGCACCGAAAACATCAGCCACGCCGGGTTGGGATAAAGGGCCAGCAGCGGCAGCAGCCAGGTGACGTACCAGGAGAAGACGTTGGAGGCGCACAGCAGCACCGTCCCCAGAATGATGAAGGCGGCGCGCAGCGGCGCCATGCCCCGCCCGGCGACGAAGCCGGCCACCGCCGCAACCGTCGCGCCGTAAGCGGCGCTGGCGCCCATCTGCGACCCGGTCACGGCGTAGAAGATGCCGAACAGGCTGTCGTTATTGCGCCAGCTTCCGGCGTAGACCGAGACGCCGGGCACCACGTTGCCGAGGCCGCCGCGGTACGGCCAGTAAATCACCACGGCACAGAGGACGGGCCAAAGCAGGTCGCGCCAGCGCCGCTGCTCGATCCATCGCAGCCCGATCACCGGCCACAGAAACGCGGCGAACAGCTTGGCGAGCGTGGCCATCGCCAGCGCCGCCAGCGACCAGGCCTTTTCGCCCGCGGCGAACCCGATCAGCGCCAGCACCAGGAAAAACACGGCGAAGGAATCGTTGTGGCCGCTGGCGGCAAACTCGATCACCGTGATCGGCGACCACCAGTAGACGAGCACGCGCGCCGCCGGCAGACCCAGCACCGCCAGCAGCCGCACCAGCAGCAGCGCCGTCCCCAGGTCAAAGGCCAGTTGCGGCGCCTTCATCAGCAGCACCGACAGGTAAACGC
>JBKKAI010000431.1:0-4832 GCA_046714815.1 Terriglobia bacterium
GTTCAGGCCAGTTAAAAGTTATGAGTTATGAGTTATGAGTTAAAAACAAAAACGCTGTGGCTGGGCCTGTGGCCTGAACCCTTCAGTCCTCAGCGCGTGTGCGCGGGTCCGCGGAAGACGGCGTTGATGAACAGCAGGCTGAGGCCGTCCATGTAAGCGCGGAAATTGGGGTCGGCCGTGAAGGCCACGACCACTCCGCGGCCCTCTCGCTGCACGACGACGAGCGGCTTGTAGGCGAGCTGCTTCCGGTTTTCCTCCCACATGTAGCCGCTGGCCAGCAGTTTGTCCGGGCCCAGAAAAACAGCGGCGTTGACGCCCTTGTCCAGCTTAATGGGCGTATAGATCGCGCGGCCCTGTACCAGCGCAGTGACGGTTTCCGCGAGGCCGGCGGTGAGCCAGTGGTCGGGATCGAGGCGCGCCTTCACCAGCGCTCCGGGGGCCGTATCGGGCGGCTCGGAGTCGGCCTGGATGGCCTTGAGGTAATCCTCTTCGGTCGTGAAAAGCTTGCCCGGAACGCGCGCCTCGGCGCTATCGGCTTTTCTGGCGGCGTCGGAGTCAGCCCTCTTCGCGGCTTCCGCGGGACGCGCCACATTTTCCTGCGATACGGCCAGCAGCGCCACTTTCGGGTCGGCCAGGAAGGAGACGGCGCCGCCGATGGCCACCAGCGTTCCGCCGGCCGCCACCCAGTCCTTGAGCCGCCTTGCGCCGTTGACGCCAAAGATTGCCGAATAACCATCGCCGAAACCCGAGTCGGGCAGGATCAGAACCTGGAAGCGGCTGAGATCGGCGGAAGCCAGCTGTTGCGTGCGGACCGGAGTCACCGGATAGCTGAACTGCCGCTCGAGGACGAAGCGCGCCCAACCCGCCGAGCCCGACGAAGTGGGGCGGTCCCAGGCCAGCGCGATCGCGGGCTTGCGCATCGCCGCCACATAACGGCTGCCGAAGTTCACGCCCTCGTCCACCCACCCGGTGTCGGTGGAGTGAATCTCTGCGCCGCTCGCGGCGGCCAGTTTTCCCAGCGTTTCCCGGATCGCCGCCGGGTTCTCGCTGACCTTGAAGATGAGCGTTCCGGCGGGATACTTCCTGCCGTTCTGAGTGAATGCTTTGTCGGTGCTGTGAATGCGAAGCCCTTCGCGCAAAGCGGCGGTGAGGAGGCGGGCGGCGGCGGCCGTGCCCCACGGCGCCAGGTAGGCCACCGCCGCTGTTCCGCCGCTGATCGTTCCCGGCGGCAGGCTGCCGGCGCGCAGGGGCTCGAAATTGCCCCGGATGGCCTCACCGCTCTCGACCGCTTCCACGTTGAACATCAGCGGCAGCGCCCAGGCGGTGACATCGTAAATCTCGTCGGGCAGCTTCTTGCGGCGGCGGCGCTCCTGCTCCTTCAGGAACCCCTCTTCCATCGGCACGTTGGTGTCGAGCAAAGTGCGGATGAGCCGCTTGGCGGGCTGGGCCAGCGAAATCGCGTAGCTTCCCGCCGGGTACTCTCTCCCCGCGGCGCGGAAAGCCGACGTGGCGCGCCGCACCTCGATTCCCTGCGCCGCCAGCAGGCCGGCGAGCTTGTCCACCGCCGCCGTGTCCACGCCGGCGGCGCCCGAACGCCGCGGAAGAATGTATTCGCGGATCGGCTCCCGCGCGCCTTCCTCAACCGCGGTCTGCCGGTAGCGATAGAAGGCTTCGAGAAGCTTATCGCGGTTGCGTGCCGCCGTTTCAGCGGTCGAGATGGAAGCGACGAAGTGCTGCCGGACGGTGTCGCGGAAGTGGAACGTGGTTTCGTCGCTGCGCCGCATCACCAGCCCGCGCGCCGACGCCTGTTCGTAGGTCATCGCCACGCTGCCGTAGAACGACGGCCAGCTCGCGCCGTAGCCGGGGTAGAAGGCGTCGTAGACTTCGCGGGTGAAGTAGCTGAAGCCGAAGCGGTCAAACCAGCGGGCGTTGTTCTGCCCGAACCAGTTCAGGCTATCTTTCTGATCCTTGGCCAAGTGCGGGTTGTAGGGCGCCGCCTCCGGCGCGAAGTAGTAAGTGGAATCGGAGCCCATCTCGTGCAGGTCCACGAAAACCAGCGGGTACCATTCCAGCAGCGCCTTGACGCGTCCGCGCGTCTCGGGCTGGCTGAGCGCGAACCAGTCGCGGTTCAGATCGAAGTAGTAATGGTTGGTGCGCCCGCCGGGCCACGGCTCGTTGTGCTCGGCGGCCAGCGGGCTGGGATCGGGCTCGATTCCCTCGGCCTGCTGGAAGTTCTGGACGAAGCGGTCGCGGCCATCCGGGTTCTGCGTGGGATCAATCAGCACCAGCGTCCCGGCCAGAATCTCCTCGACGATTTTGTCGTTCCGCGCCGCCAGCAGGTGATAAGCGGTCAGCAGCGCCGCGTCCGGTGACGAGATTTCGTTTCCGTGGACACCGTAGCCGAGCCAGACCACCGCCGGCAGCGAGGCCATCAGCCGGCGGGCTTCGGCCTCGGGCGTGCGCCGCGGGTCGGCCAGCTTCTCGATGCCGGCGCGGATTTCATCCCAGCGCTTCAGGTTCGCTTCCGATCCCACCACCGCGTACACCAGCTTGCGGCCTTCCCAGCTCCGCGCGTATTCCACCAGCTTCACCCGGGGGGCGCCCGCCGCGCCTCCCGGCGCTGCCAGCGCTTCCAGGTATTTCATGATGCCGGCGTGCGACGTGATGCGCTCGCCGGGGTCATAGCCGAGCACACCGCGGAACGTGGGAACGCCCGGATCATAGGCGGCGCCGGGCCAAAACTCGAAGCGGCCCTGGCCGGCGGCCGACAGGCTCACCACGGCAGCCGCAACCAACACCCAAACCATGCGTCTCATACGGCGATGATAAACCAGGCCGACTCGCTACGACACCGGGCGATTCAGTGGAAGCTTCCGGCCACTCGCGCCATGATGTCACGCGCGGCCCGGGGATGGGCCAGCGAGCGGGTGGCGGCGCGCATCCGCTCCAGGCGCGCCGGGCTCTCGAGCAGTGAAGCAATCTTGAACGGCAGCGCCGGCAGGTTGTTGCACTTTACCGCCGCTCCATTTTCCAGCAGGTAGTCGCTGTTGCGCTGCTCCTGGCCGGGGATGGGATTGATAATGACCATGGGCAGCGCGCGGGCCAAAGCCTCGGAGGTGGTGAGCCCGCCCGCCTTGCCGATCAACAGATCGGCCGCCGCCATCCATTCATCCATCTCCGTGGTGTAGCCGGTGACTGTCAGGCGAACCGGCGACGCGGAGCGTGCTCCCAGCGCGGAGAGCGACCGCTGCAGCTTCTCGTTGCGGCCGGCGATCGCCACCACCTGGGCCGGGCAGGGAAGCGCCAGCAAGCGGTCCACGATTCTCTCGGCCGAGCCCATTCCAAAGCCGCCGGCGGAAACCAGCAGCACCGGCCCTTCGGCAGACAACCCGTGCTTCCGCCGCATTTCGCCGCGGTCCTTCGGCTGGGCGAACAGCGGGTCAATGGGGATGCCGGAGACCACCACCTTCTCCGGCGCGAACCCCAGCGCCAGCAGGTGCTGCCTTGTCTCCTCGCGGGCCACGAAGTAGAAATCGAAGTTTCGGCAGAGCCACATGGCGTGCACATCTATGTCGGTCACCACGACGCTGTGCCGCGTGCGCAGCCGCTTTTTGGCGATGAGCCAGGAGACGATTTCCGCCGGCAGAAAATGCGTCGAAACGCAGGCGTCGGGCTGGAATTTTTCGAGCAGGCGCACGAAGCCCGTCGTGTTCAGCCGGTCAAGCGCCAGCCGCCGCCGTGTGTTGCGCCACGGCCGGTCGGTGTGCTCGTACAGCCAGCCCAGCACTTCCGGGGCGCGCTCCACCAGTTCCAGGTAGATCTGGGAATACGCATGGCGGAAAAGGCTCGTGGTGTGCTTCAGCGAGTCCACGTGCTCGGCCTCGACGCCCGGCAGGTCCGCGCCGGCGCGCAGCAGCGCCTCGGCCGCCCTCACGTGCCCTCCGCCCGAAGATGCCGACAGCAGCAAGACCCGCATTGGCTTCATGAAGCGAAAATCTACCACCAAGGCACAAAGACACCAAGCGCGGGCCCTCGTTCCGTCCGCGGCTTGACTCGCCCGTGGAGCGAAGGTTTAATCGTGGATGTTTCCCCGCGAGAAAATGAGTCGTCGTCAAAAACTTTCTATGACCCTCGACCCTCACCACATCCCCAAGGAGACTTATGGAAGAGGCCCTGCAGCTCATGATCGAGATGAATGAGTGGACCTGGAATCAGTTCAGGGGCGATCTCAAAGATGTGACACCGGAAGAGATCAATTGGCGGCCGCTGCCGCACGCGAATTCCATCAACCTCATCCTGAGACATCTCCGTATCGAGGCAGAGTGGCATCTGGCGAGCCTCGAACACGGCGAGCCCATGCCTGTCGGAGTTAGCGTGAACCTTCAGCAGGAGATTGATTCGGTACCGCTCGATTTCGAGCGGAACCTGAAGGAGCTGGAGGAGTTCTACACCGGTTTTGTAGCGGCGTTGCGCAAGACAACGCTGGCCGCGTTGCAGCGGCAGACCGTGCTCGTCTATAAGGACTTTCCAGGTGACCCTTCGCTTCCGGCGAATTTCCTGGGCTTCCACCAGGCGGTGCACCTGGCCACGCATTGGGGGCAGATCCGCACCGTTCGCAATTTGTACCGCAAGACACGCGGTGAAACCGGGGCGGTTCTTCCCGGACAACCCCACATTCCCCACATAGTCGAGCCGCCTCACAACCGGATGAAGTCACCGAAAGCTGACCGGGCGCTGGCGGCTTTGGTAGACTCCCCTTTGAATAATCCGGGTTTAGGCGCAATACCGTTCACTTAAGCGAAAGGTGTTACAGATGCGTAAAGTGCGCGATC
>JBKKAI010000432.1:0-4295 GCA_046714815.1 Terriglobia bacterium
GGTCCGAAGGGGCCTAACTATCGATAAATAATGGTACTACAGCCTCCAAGGTCGGTCAAATAGGGGAAAAGCCTTAGTTTGACCCCTAAAGCTCCCTAGCCCCCTTGGGCCCCCTCGCTGCGCTCGGGATGACAGAGCGAAGGGCTAGCCATGCTCTTCTTCGGCCTCCTCGCCGGCCCGCTCCGCCTTGGCGGCAGCGATAACTTTTTCGGCGATCTGTGGAGGGACCGCATCGTAGTGCGAGAACTCCATATGGTAGCTGGCGCGGCCCTGGGTCATGGAGATCAGGTCGGTGGCATAGGTCAGCATCTCGGCCATGGGGACCTGCGCCTTGATGACGGTGGAAGTGCCGCGGTTGTCCATGCCCTGGATCCGGCCCCGGCGGGAATTCAGGTCGCCCATCAAGTCGCCCGAGAACTGGTCGGGGGCGTAAATCTCCACGTTCATCACGGGCTCCAGCAGGATGGGCCTGGCCTCTTTCATCGCGTTCTTGAAGGCCAGGGATCCGGCGATCTTGAAGGCCAGTTCCGAGCTGTCCACGTCGTGATACTTGCCGTCATAGACGGAAACCCGGAAGTCCACGACCGGATAGCCTGCGAGGTAGCCGCGCTCGGCGGAGTCCACTATCCCCTTCTCCACGGCCGGGATGTAGTTCTTGGGGATGGACCCACCGAAGATGTCGTTCACGAACTCGAAGCCGCTTCCGCGCGGAAGCGGCTCCATCTTGATGTTGCAAACCCCGAACTGGCCGTGGCCGCCGGTCTGCTTCTTGTGCTTCCCCTCGACGTCGGCGGTGCTCCGGATGGTCTCCCGGTAGGCGATCTTGGGGGCCTTGAGCTGGACTTCGACGTGATAGCGGCGCTTCAGCCGGGAAACGATCACTTCCACATGCTGCTGGCCGGCGCCCGCCAGCAGGAACTCTTTGGTCTGCGGGTCGCGGTAAAAGCGCAGAGAGGGGTCTTCTTCCAGTATCTTGTGCAGCGCCTGACCCAGGCGGTCCTCATCAGCGCGGGACTTGGCCTGGATGGCGAAGGCGATCAGCGGCTCCGGCAGCTTAACGGGCGGGTAAAGGATGGGCGCGGCTTTGTCCCCCAGGGTGTCTCCGGTCAAAGCTTCTTTGAGCTTGGTGACCAGGCCCAGGTCGCCGGCATGAAGATCCTGGATCCCGACGTGTTCCTTCCCCTGGGCGATACCGATGTGGGCAAACCGCTCCGGATGACCCTTGGTAAACCCAACCAGCGTGGCGTCATTCTTCAGCACACCGGAGTAGACCTTGAAATAGGTGACCCGTCCGGCGAACGGATCGGCGCTGGTCTTGAAGACAAACACAGAGAGGGGCTCGGAGTCGGAGATCTTGCGGGTCACCACTTCCTCGCCCTCGGGCTTACTGACACCGGAAACCGAGCCGCGCTCGACGGCGGTGGGCAGGAAGTCCACCAGGAAATCGAGGATCAGGTCGCTCGAGACATTGCAGGAGCCCGAGGCGCACAGGACCGGAAAGATGCGCTTGGAAACGATGGCTTCGCGCAGGCCGGCCCGAAGGTGTTCCGGCGCCAGTGTTCCCTGCTCGAAGAACTCCTCGATCAGGGCGTCATTGCCCTCGGCCACCATCTCCACCAGCTTCTCGTAGGCGCCCCTGGCGGCATCCGCCATCTCGGCGGGAATCTCAGCCTCCACGCCTTTGCCGTTGCCGGCGTTCTGGTAGGTAAAGGCTTTCATCCGCAGCAGGTCCACCACGCCGCGAAACGCGCGCTCTTCGCCGATCGGCAGGTGGATCGGAAGGGCGGCGCGGCCGAAGACTTTCTGCACCGATTCGAGCGCCCGGCCGAAGCTGGCCCGCTCGCGATCCAGCTTGTTGATCACCAGCACGCGGGGCTGGCCGTATTCCTCGGCGAAACTCCAGACTTTCTCGGTCTGCACCTCGACGCCGGAGACGCCGTCCACCAGCACCAGCGCGGCGTCCGCGGCGATCATGGAGGCCTTGGTGTCATTGATGAAAATGTTGTATCCGGGGGTGTCGAGCAGGTTGATCTTGGCCCTGTTCCATTCGGCATAAGCCAGCGACGTCGAGATGGAAACCTTGCGCTGAATCTCTTCCTCATCGAAATCGGTGACCGTGTTGCCTTCGTCCACCCGCCCCAGGCGGTTGACCGCTCCGGCGGTATACAGCAGCGCCGAAACCAGAGTCGTCTTGCCCACATCGCCGTGACCGGTGACGCTGACGTTGCGGATGTCCCTACCCTCGTATACCTTCAAGGCTCAAAACTCCTTTGGAGAATCAAAAAAACAGCATACACCAAGGCGCGTGCCTGTTTCATGGCGGGCGGGAGGCCCGCGCTCCCAGGACGGCGGCCACGCCGGCGGAGGCACATTCCACGTCCTGCTCTTCGGTGCCGCTGCTGATGCCGATGCCGCCCACCACTTCGCCGTCCACCAGGATCGGCAGGCCCCCGCGGATCGGCGTGACTCGGCCACCGCTGGCCAGCGGAAGGCCCAGCGACAGCAACACGCTGGGTTCCTGCGCATTGGGCATCGGCCCGGTCGCCGAGCGTCTCATCGCCGCCGATACGGCCTTGTTGATGGCCACGTAGACGGAGGAAATTTTGCCGCCATCCATCCGCGAAAAGGCCAGCAGGTGCCCGCCATCGTCCACCACGGCGATGCACTGCGGCACGCCGATGTCCAGGGCCTTCGCTTCGGCCGCCGCTAAGATGGCGCCGGCGCCCTTGTGGGTGAGTCTTGGAGACTGGCGAACCATGAAAACCTCCTTAGCCGTCCTTAGCCGAGTTTTAGGCCGTGCGGCACCAGTTGCGGCAAAACGTAGGCGTAAACCATGATGATGACGCCGACCAGCGAGGCCAGGATGACGCTGGGCCAGAACACGTAACGCAGCAGCTCGCCTTCCCGCCCGACAATGTTGGTGGCGGCGGCCGCCACCACGATGCTCTGCGCGTCCACCATCTTGCCCATCACCCCTCCGGCGCTGTTGGCCGAACAGATCAGGATGGGGTCCAGATTGAGTTGTTCGGCGGTGATTCGCTGCAGGCTGCCGAACAGGGCGTTCGACGATGTATCACTGCCGGTCAGCGCCACCCCCAGCCATCCAAGAAAGGCCGCGAAGAACGGATAGAGCACGCCCGTGCGGGTAAAGGCCAGGCCCAGCACCGCGTCCATGCCGGAGTAACGGGTGACGTAGGCCAGGCCCAACATGAAGAAGATGGCGACCAGGGCGAACCGCAGCCGGTACAGTGTTTTGCCCAGGATGGTAAAGATGCGCCCGGGGCCAAGCCCCAGCAACAGGCCGGAAACAACAGCGGCCAGGAATGCGGCCGTGCCGGTGGCGGTGAGCCAGGCGAATTGGTAAATGGCCGGCTCGGCGGTCCTGGCCGGCGCGACCGGCACGTCGCGGTAAACGGCGTTGTGCAGCACCGGGAACGGGAAATCAATCCGCGTGTATTTGTCGAGCGGCCCCTTCAGCCAACCCCAGGACATGACGAACAGCGTCAGGATCGCGAATGGCATCCAGGCCCGCGCGACCTGGCCGCGGGTGTACCCGTGCGCCACGACCTTAACGTCGCGCTCCTCGGGAAAACGCCAGACCTGTTTCGGCTGCCAGAATCGCAGGAAGACCGTTAGAGCAAGCATGGCCACGCCCGCCGCAACGATGTCCACCAGGCTGCTGTCCTGATAGTTGCCCCAGTAGAACTGGGTGAGGCCGAAGCTCAGCCCCGTCACCAGGATGCCCGGCAGCACCTCGGTGGTTTGCTTCCAGGGCACCATCGCGCGCACCAGCCAGAAGGTCACAACCGGCGCGACCAGGGGCAGGATGCGGGCGTTCATCCCCGACAGGTCGCTGTCGCTCAACCCGGTGACGACAGCCATCGTGTGGATCGGCGTGCCGAGCGACCCGAAGGCCACCGGAGCGGTGTTGGCGATGAGGCAGAGGGCCGCCGCCTTGAACGGCTCGAAGCCCAGGCCCACCATCATCGCGGCGGAGATGGCCACCGGCGAGCCGAAGCCGGCCGCTCCCTCGATGAAGGCGCCGAAGGAGAAGGCCACCAGCAGCGCCTGCAGGCGGCGATCGGCGGAGATGGCTCCCACCGACTCGCGCATGATGTCGAACTGCCCCGTTTCCACCGCGATGTCGTAAAGGAAAACGGCGGCCAGCACGATCCAGCAGATGCGCAGCAGGCCGAAGGCGCCGCCGAAAACGAACGCCGTGAACGAGAGCGAGAGCGGCATGCCAAAAAAAATGAACGAGCACACCACGGCGGCGATCGCGCCGGCGATCGCGG
>JBKKAI010000433.1:0-5462 GCA_046714815.1 Terriglobia bacterium
ATGGACGACGCCCTGGAGATGATCCGAGTGGCGGAAACAGCCGGTGTGTGGCTGTTCATCCACGAGAACTGGCGCTGGCGGGCATGGTTCCGCGAAATCCGCGGCGTGCTCGACTCGGGAGCGCTCGGCGCCCTCCATTACTGCCATTATGGCGCCCGCATCACCGGCACACTCCCTACGCCGGAGCACCCGGCCGGCTTCAGCCTGGTGCGCCAGCCGTTTTTCGCCAACATGAAGCGTTTCCTGCTGTTCGAGTCCGGCATCCACATGCTCGATGTCTGCCGCTTCCTGTTCGGCGAGCCCCGCTCGATCTACGCGCAGACGCGCCACGTCAGCCCGCTGATCGAGGCCGAAGACCTGGTGACGGTGGTGCTCAACTTCGGCCCGACGCTGGTGGTGTGCGAGCGCAGTTACGCGGCACGCGGCCGGCCCGCGCCGTCGGTGACCAACGAGGAAATGGTGATCGAGGGTGATCACGGCGCGCTGTTCCTGGAAGACGGCGGGAAAATCCGCATCGTCGAGGAAAATGCCGAGCGCCGCGCGGAGCGCGTCATTCCGGCGCCCGCCGGCGACTCCTACCTGGAAAGCTACCGCAGCGCGCAGCAGCATTTCTGCGAGGCGCTGCTTTCGGACACACCGTTCGAAACCGGCGCGCGGGAGAACATCCGGACCTTGGAGCTGATGCTGAAAGGGTACGAGTCGGCGGCGTCGAATCGCGTCGTGGAACTGGGCTAAGGCGTTGGCGGGAAACCGCGGATTACGCGGATTCCGAACCGATTACACGGATTTTGGCGTTGGCCGGTCCAGGCCGGCAAGCATGCCAAGCTTGCGAATGAACGCCCGGCAACGCCCGAATCCGTGTAATCCGTCTAATCCGCGAAATCCGTGGATCTACGGGAGCTTGGGCTCCTCGATATAGTACTCGGCGTCGAGCGCCTTCAGGAAAGCCAGCAGGTCGGCGCGCTCGGCTTTGGTCAGCTTTACCGGTTTCAGGTTGGTTTCGTCGAGGTACTGGTTCTTCTTGCCGCCGGCGGCCATCAGGTCCACCGACTGCTCGAGCGTCTTCACGCTACCGTCGTGGAAGTACGGCGCCGACTTGCTGATATCAATCAGCGTAGGAGTCTTGAATGCGCCGGTGTGCTTCTCATCCTTGGTGACGGTGAAGCGGCCCACGTCGGGCTTGGGCTTGTCCATGCCGATTCCAACGTTGTGAAACTGCTTGTCGGTGAGCAGCAGGCCGTCGTGGCAGCCGGTGCACTTGGCCTTTTCGCTGAAGACCAGCCAGCCGCGCCGCGCCTCCTCGCTAAAGGCCGATTCCTCGCCGCCGCGAAAACGGACCCAGGCCGACTTGTCGCTGACGATGGTGCGCATGAAAGCGGCCAGCGCCTTGCCCACATTCTCCGGCGTAGCGTCCTGGCGGAAAACTTTCTGGAACTGCTCCTTGTAACCGGCGATCCCGTTCAGCTTGGCGGCGATATCTTCGGCGCTGGGGCGGCCATCTTTTCCGGTGGCGCCCATGTTCCCGCCGCGCCAGGCGGCCACCGCCTGCCCCTCAAGCGTCTTGGCCCGCCCGTCCCAATACCATTCGCTATGGTAGCCGATGTTCCACATCGTGGGCGCCGCCCGCGTCAGCTTGGCCTCATAGGCGCCGATGGCGGTGGGAAGGCCGTCGGTGAGGCCTTTCTCCTTCACGTGGCAGGAGTAGCAGGAGCGCGTGCCGTCGCCGCTGAGCCGCTTGTCGTAATAAAGCTGCTTGCCCAACTCGACCTTGGCCCGCGTCATCTTGTTGTCGGCGGGGATGGACATCGCCGCGTAGCCCTTCAGCTCCGGCCAAGCCACTTTTTCATCCACGTCCACCGCCGCTACCGGCTGTGGGGTTTCGGTCTTCGGCTGGCAGCCCGCCAGCGTTATTACGAGCCCGATCAGAGCCACTCGCTTCATGCTTCTTCCTCCTGCGCGGCGAAAACCCGGCACAGGCAGAAATGCCTGTGCTACTTCCGCCACGCGGTGGATTCTAGAACAATAAGTGCAAAGTCCAAAGTCCAAAGTTCTGATTCAGACCTTGGACTCGACATAGGCGCGGACAAAACCGCGGAACGCTTCCCGCACGCGGGCGGTCACCGGACCGCCCTCGGGAAACATCGTGCCCTCCACCTCGCGCACGGGCATGATCTCGCGGGTCGTCGAAGTGATGAAGATTTCGTCCGCGGTGCGCACCTGGTCCAGCAGAAGGGGCTGCTCGATGATCTCCAGGCCGGCGCGCGGCGCCGCTTCAAAGATGGCGCGGCGGGTCACCCCGGGCAGGCATCCGGAATCGAGCGGGGGCGTCAGCAGCTTGCCGCCGCGCACCACGAACAGGTTGGCGGCGGTGCACTCGGCGACCTCGTTGCGTTCATTCAGCAGCAGCGTTTCGTCAAAGCCGCGCTCCTGGGCCTCTTCGAGCGTCGCGACGTTGCCCACCCAGGAAAGCACCTTCACGCCGGCGAACGGCGACGCGGCATGCCGCGCCTGAGGAGAAACCGCCAGCCGCGAGGAGACGGGCCAGGGAGACAGTTCGGCGGTGAACATCAGGTAGTCGGTATCGCGGCCGGTTTTGGCGCTCCACAGGCCGCCGCCGTTGCGGACAAACGAAACGCGCGCGGCCGCCTCCAGAGCATTGTTGGCGGCGATCAGCCGCAACAGGTCCCCGCGGATCTGCTCCGGGTTGAAATCCAGGCTCACCCGCAGCCGCCCTGCGTCGCGGCTCAGGCGCTCCCAGTGCCACTCGAACGCGAACGGCACGCCGGAATAGATGCGCAGCGTGCTGAAGACACCCCAGCCGGTGAGCAGCCCGAACTGCCCCGGAGAGAGGCAGGCTTCCACGGGACCCAACTTCCCGTTGTGAATGATCTGGGAATGCATCAGCGAAGCCGTTGTACCGCGCTCCCGGGGGCGGCCTCGCCACCCCCGGAGTGGGTTAATGGAGGCTAGCCGGCGGACTGCGCCTTCAGCGCTTCGATCGGCTCGTCGGCGCTGGGGCCGTAAATTGAGGGCACCTTCTCGTTCATGCTCCGCAAGTAGGTGCTGAGCTGTCCGCGATGATGGATCGAGTGATGCGCGGTAAAGGTCAGATAACCGAAGGCCGGCAGGTTGAACATGCCGAAGAAATCCACTTTCGTGGACAGCGCCTCGGCCGAAAGGGCCTTCACTTTGGCCACTGCGGCGGGGAAGGCCTTCTCGTAGTAGGCCACGATCTCCGCAGTGGTAGCGGGCGGCTGGGGCGGCTGCTCCATCGCGAACTTCCCGGCTGCGATGCTTTCCAGGAACCAGATCTCGCTGGAAGCGACGTGCCAGGCGAGTTCCGCGGCTGTCCACGCTTTTTCATGTGGGCGCCAGGCGCCCTTTCCGTCGGGCACGCACCCGAGGATCTTCCTTGTGGTGGGGTATTCCCTCTCAAGGCTTTGCAGCAAGTACCCGGTGATTGCCTGGGCTGTGTCCTGACTCATTGGGGTCCTCCTGAAGGTTGTAATGTTTGTCCGAAACTTTGAGCGCGGTGAAACCCAACAAGAGTATCACAACTCGCGGCACAGACTTCCCAGTCCGCTATTCTTCGGCCGTCTCGTCCAGGTAACGGGCGAAGACCACCTCGTTCCCCTGCTCGTTGTAGACCAGCTCGTCGGCAATGCCGCGCGCCCAGAGGATACCGAAGCCGCCGCCGCGCATGCCGCGCGCCATGCGTTCCTGCACGTGACGGAGAGGATCGTCCTGGGGGTTGCCGACCGCGGCGTGTGAGAGGCTGGCAAGCTTGAAGCCGCGCCCCGGATCGGTGATGCGGTACAGCAGGACGCCGCCCAGGCGCAGGTAACAGATAGAGATGCGCCGGCGCGCGTCGCCTTCGCAGCCGTGCTCGATGGCGTTGTTCAGCAGTTCGCGGAAGACGGTGGAGATGTCCTCGCGGGTCTTCTGATCAATCTCGGCATGGAGCTGGTCAAAGAATTTTCCCAGCCGCGAGACCACCTGGAAACTGGCCGCCACTTTCAGCTCGATCCATTTGGGCGTGGCCGAGACGACCTCGACGGCCTCCTCCGAAGCCAGGATATTCTCCAAAGCCACGAGCAGATCGTCTATCTCGAACGGCTTGGAGAGGAAATCCACCACGTTTTCCCGCAGCGAAGCGATCAGCCGCGCCTGCGTCTCCTGCCCGCTGATCACAAGCACGCGGGCGGAAGCGTCCATCTGCCGGATCCGCTGAATGACCTCGAATCCCTGGATGCCGGGCAGACTGATGTCGCAGATCACCGCGTCAAAGGGTTGGCGTGCATACAGATCCAGGCCCTCCTCACCGGAGGCGGCGGTGACGGTGGAGTAGTCCCGCAGGGCTCTCTGGCAGAGCTTGAGGATCAGCGGGTCGTCATCAATGATGAGAACGCGTCCGGGCATTTCCAGGGTTTGCAGCGGGAATAGGATACTTCCGCGGGAAGAGGGGCGCAAACCATTCTGACGGCTGGTCTGACGGCCGGGTCGCCCTGCGATAGGACGGGAGGTGGCCGCGCCGCTAGGTCCAAAGTACCCCCAGAAATGTAACTAGCGCTCTATTGGCCGCGCAGGTGGCCGCACGTAATCTCATAACATGATGAACGCACAAAAAAGACGATCAATGGCAGCCCTGTTTTGTGCCCTTGTCGTGGCCCAGAAGGGACGCACCAGCCTGGAAGACATGCTGCGGATCCTGCCGGTCAGCCCCGCGATCAAGTCCATGGCTCTGCGGCAGCAAAACCCCGGCCTGGCGTCGTAAACGTCCCACTGCCCGGGCCAGGGCACTTTGCCAACGACTGGCCATTCTGGCCATCCTCCGACTACGAGACTTTCCGGCGCAATGGCTGTTAGAATGCGCCCATGGCAGATCCCCCGGTCCCGGCCGGTCTTCCGGCCGATACCCCGCCGGCACAACTGGTTGAAGCGATTACCCGCGAGCGCAAGCAGAACCCCGACCGGCACCCGCCCGGCTTTTACGACCAGGTGCTGGAGTGGGTGGAGCATCCCGACGAGACAGTGCGGGAGGCGGCCATCCATTTCCTGGGCCGCCACTTTCAGCACCGGAGTCACGCCCAGGTCCTGCTGGAGATGCTGGTGGCCGATCCCGTCATTGCGGTGCGAAAAGCGGCGGCCGACTGCCTGGGTGGTGTGTTCCGGGCCACCCGCAACCGCGAGGTCTGCGAGGTGCTCGCCGGCGCCGCGCGCAATACCGAAGAAGAGGCCATGGTTCGCACGGCGGCCTTCGCCGCCATCAAGCGCATTAATGGCTACTAAACAGTTGAAAGGATGCTTCCAATGAAACGACGAACGTTGCTGACAACACTGGCTGCGACGCCACTGGCCGGTGTGCTTCCCGCTCTAGCGCTGCCGCGCTCCGGGCCGCTGGCGCAGGCCGCAACCGGCCGCAGCCGCTACTATGAATTCCGCTTCTACCGCCTGACGCAGGG
>JBKKAI010000434.1:0-8364 GCA_046714815.1 Terriglobia bacterium
CCCCACAGGTGACTCGCCCATCCGTCACTGTATTCGGCGAGACTCAATAATGCAGTGGGACAGCCTTCCGGCAGTCCAGCGGCCGGAGGATTTTTCAGCGGCGCTTGAGGGTCAGCACAACATCTTCCTCCGGATAAGCGGCGAACAGGTGCCCGGTTTCGGAGAATTGCAAGGCCGGGTAAACGCGCTTGGAGTTTGGATGAAAGCCGGGCATTTCGGCGCTGAGCACCAGCGCCACCACGTTCTCCGGCAGCAGGTGGGCTTCCCGGATGCGAAAAATGAAGCGGCCGTCGGGCGAGTTCTCCAGTTTCCCGTCGGTTTCTTTCTCGCCATCCCCAGCCGGGATGTACACCGGGAAGCGGAGACGCTTTCCATCCTTCTGAATCGCTTCCAGCACCACGGACGCCGGCCCGAGGCCGCGGCCGTTCTCATCGGTGACACGCCACTCCCCAAGGAAATCGTATTCCAGGTGACCCTCGAACTTCCCCTTGGGAATGCGGGCGTCAATGATGATCGCCTCGCGTCCTTCGAGCCAGGCCCGGCCGCTGAACGGTTTGGCTTGTCCCGGAGGGTAGGCCAGGATCTCGTAGGCGCCCGGCGCCAGAGAAACGGCGTACTTGCCATCGGCGCCGGTGGCGGCCGCGATTCTCTGCGACGATCCGGCCGGTAGAAACTCCAGGCGGACGCCCGAGACCGGCGCGCCACTCACGTCTTCTGCCACGCCCCGCACGGCAACGGTCTGCGCGCCGGCGACCGCGCCGAGCGACAGCCACAGGCAGAGGAAGAAACGGACGGCCACAAAGTTATTCTATACTGGGGCCGCTGTGCCGCTCATTCTCCTGCTCGTCGTTCTGTGGCCGGCCGTCTGCCAGGCCGCTAGCCCGCCGCCGGTGCGCGCGCGGCGCGGCATGGTTGTATCGGTGGAAGAGAACGCCTCGCGGGCCGGCGTCGCCATCCTGAAGCAGGGCGGCAACGCGGTGGACGCCGCCGTCACCACCGCGCTGGCGCTGGCCGTGACGCATCCGGCCGCGGGCAACCTCGGCGGCGGTGGCTTCCTGCTGGTGCGCTTCCGCGACGGGCGCGTCACGTTCATTGATTTCCGCGAGCGGGCGCCCGCCGCCGCCACGCGCGACATGTACCTGGACGAGGCGGGCAACGTCCTGCCCGAGGCCTCCAGCGTGGGCATGAAGGCCCCCGGCGTCCCGGGCACCGTGGCCGGCCTGGAATACGCCAGCCGCAAGTACGGCAAGCTGCGCTGGAGCCGCGTGGCAGCGCCGGCCGTCCGGCTGGCGCGCGGCGGTTTTACCGTCAGCCACGAGCTGGCCCGCTCGCTCTCCGGCCCGGAATCGTCGAAACTGCTGGGCCGCTTCCCGGAGTCGCGGCGCATCTTCTTGCAGAACAGGCTTCGCAACGGCCGGCCGTACCGCGCCGGAGATCGCTTCGTGCAGCGTGACCTGGCGCGCACGCTCGAGCGCATCCGCCTGGGCGGCGCGCGCGAGTTCTACCACGGCCACACGGCGCGCCGGCTCGCCGAGTTCATGCGGGAGAACGGCGGGCTGATCACGATCGAGGACCTGAAGGATTACAAGCCGGCCGAGCGCTCGCCGCTTACCGGCGCTTACCACGGCTACCAGGTGATCAGCGCGCCGCCGCCCAGCTCCGGCGGCATCGTGCTGCTCCAGATGCTGAACATGCTGGAGGGCCTGCCGCTGGCCGAGAAAGGCGCGCTGTCGGCCGACGCCATCCACTTGACGGTGGAAGCGATGCGGCGGGCGTTCGCCGACCGCGCCGAGTACCTCGGCGATCCGGATTTCACCCGCATCCCGGTGCGCGGCCTGATTGACAAGCAATACGCCGTGACACAGCGCGCCTCGATTGACCCGCGGCGCGCCACGCCGTCCGCCGAGGTGCGCGCCGGCAACCCGCTGCCCTACGAGTCCGCCGAAACCACGCACATCTCGGTGGTGGACCCGGAGGGCAACGCCGCCGCGCTCACCTACACGCTGGAGAACAGCTACGGCAGCGGCGTTACGGTGCCGGGGCTCGGCTTCCTGCTGAATAACGAGATGTCGGACTTCACGCCCAAACCGGGCGCGCCCAACCCGTCCGGGCTGATCCAGGGCGCGGCCAACGCCATCGCGCCCGGCAAGCGCCCGCTCTCCTCGATGACGCCGGCCATCCTGACGCGCGACGGAAAGCTGGCGCTGGTGGTGGGCAGCCCCGGCGGGCCGACGATTATCAACACCGTGCTCAACATCATCCTGGCTTTTGTGGATTACAAAATGGGGGTGCAGCAGGCGGTGGACATGCCGCGCTTTCACCACCAGTGGATGCCGGACCGCATCCGGATGGAGGCGCTCGGCTTTTCGCCCGATACTTTGGCGCTGCTGCGCGCGCGCGGCCACGAGATCGAGCTCCGCAACCAGTGGGGCGATGCGCACTCGATCGCCGTCGCCGCCGACGGCACGCTGCTCGGCGCCGCGGACCCCAGGCTGGGCGGCAAGGCGGTTGGATTTTGAAAGAAGTTTAACATCGCCGATTTTATCATTGACGATTAAAGGATTATTTTAACAATCGTCAATGATAAAATCGTCAATGATAAAATCGTCAATGATAAAATATTAATATGCTGAAAGCCCTATCCACTCACATGTTCGTGAACCAGCGCCTCATCGCTTCGATGCTCGATCAGTTCGAGAAATCCGGCGTCGAGTTGGCGGAGATTTTCTGCGCGCGGCAGCACTTCGATTACCACGACCGCAGCCAGATGCTGGAAATCGGCGCCTGGTTCCGCAACTCGGCGATGAAGCTGCACTCCATCCACGCGCCGATGTATCGCGACACCAACTGGGGGCGCAGCGGCGCGCACGCCGTGGTCTCCATCACCGAGCTGGACAAGAGCCGCCGCGTGGACGCCTGCGACGAGATCAAGCGGGCCATCGAGATTGCCGAGCACGCGCCGTTCCGCTACGTGATCACGCACCTGGGCGTGGCGCGCGAGGAGTTTGACGAGCGCCGGTGGGACGCCGCGTTTTCCAGCATCGAGCACCTGCGCATGTTCGCGCGCCAGCGCGGCGCCGACCTGGTGCTGGAGAACATCCCCAACGAGCTGGCCACCCCCGAGCGGCTGGTCGAGTTCCTGCGCTACACCCACATGGACGACCTCGGCCTGTGCTTCGATTGCGGCCATGCCCACATGGCCGCGGGAGTCGCCGCCAGCTTCGAGAAGATGAAGCCGCACGTACGCACCACGCACCTGCACGACAACCTCGGCGAGAAGGACGAACACCTGTTCCCCTTCGAGGGCGGCATTGACTGGCCGCGCACGGTGGCCGATCTGGCCGCCGCGCCGCACCCGCTTCCGCTGCTGCTCGAAATCCGCGAGTTCCCCGAAGTGAAAGACCCGCTGGCGCGCGCCGCCGAGGTGTTTCGGAAGTTCGAGGAGATCGCCGCCGCGCCAAGACACTCATGAACGATCACACCACCATCGCCGCCATCGCCGCCGCCATCGCCGCCAACATCGCCGCTAGCGATGGCCGGCCGGCCGTCATCCGCGGCTGGCTGTACAACCTGCGCGAGTCGGGCAAGCTGCTGTTCCCCATCTTCCGCGACGGCACCGGCACGATCCAGGGCGTGGTGTCGAAGAAAGAGGTGGCGCCGGAGGTTTTCGAGACGCTGAAACACCTGCCGCACGAATCTTCGGTGATCGTCACCGGCCGTGTGCGGGCCGACCCGCGCGCGCCCGGCGGCTACGAGATGGACGTCTCGAACGTCGAGGTGGTCCAGGCGATCTCGCCCGACGACCCCTTCCCGATCACGCTGAAGGAGCACGGCGTGGACTTCCTGATGGACCACCGCCACTTGTGGATCCGCACGCCGCGCCAGAGCGCCATCCTGCGCGTGCGCCACGAAGTGATCCGCGCGGTGCGCGATTACCTCGACGACCAGGGCTTCGTGCTGGTGGATACGCCGATCTTCACGCCGGCGGCCTGCGAGGGCACCACTACGCTGTTCGAGACCGCGTATTTCGAGGAGAAAGCCTACCTGGCGCAGTCGGGGCAGCTCTACAACGAGGCCACGGCCGCCGCGCTCGGCAAGGTCTATTGCTTCGGCCCGACTTTTCGCGCCGAGAAATCGAAGACGCGACGCCACCTCACCGAGTTCTGGATGGTCGAGCCGGAGATGTCCTACGCGGGTCTGGACGACGTGATGGATCTCTCGGAGCGGCTCATCAGTTACGTGGTGGCCCGGGTGCTGGAGCGGCGCGCGGCGGAATTGAAGGCGATCGAGCGCGATACCGCGCCGCTCGAGCGCGTCCAGACGCCGTTCCCCCGCATCACCTATGACGAGGCGGTGGAAATCCTGAAGCGCAAGGGCAGCG
Source organism: Terriglobia bacterium (assembly GCA_046714815.1). Lineage (GTDB taxonomy): Bacteria > Acidobacteriota > Terriglobia > JAJPHL01 > JAPKYU01 > JBKKAI01. Next base: position 4,382 of record JBKKAI010000434.1, read on the forward strand.
CCATCGAGTGGGGCGGTGACTTCGGGAACACCGACGAAACGCTGCTGGGCGCCGAATTCGACCGCCCGGTGATGGTCCGGGGATACCCGTCGGCCATCAAGGCGTTTTACATGCAGCCCGACGCGGCGCGGCCCGAGGTGGCGCTGGGCGTGGACGTGATTGCGCCCGAGGGCTACGGCGAGGTGATCGGCGGCGGCGAGCGCATCTCCGACCTGAACTTGTTAAGGGAGCGGATCCGCGCGCACAACCTGCCGCCGGAGGCCTTCGGCTGGTACCTGGATCTGCGCAAGTACGGCAGTGTGCCGCACGCCGGCTTCGGCATGGGCATCGAGCGCGTCGTCGCGTGGGTGTGTGGGTTGGAGCACGTGCGCGAGACCATCGCCTTCCCCCGCATGTTGTACCGCCTTTACCCGTAAGCAAAGCAATTATGAATTATGAATGATGAATGATGAATTGAAACCGGCAGCCGGCATGTGCTCATTCATAATTCATAATTTCATAATTCATCATTGCATTTCATGCGCAGCATAAGCATCATCGGTGTTCCCTTGGACCTCGGCTCCGACCGACGCGGCGTGGACATGGGTCCGTCGGCGCTGCGCGTGGCCGGGCTGAACGCCCGCCTGCGGGCGATGGACTACGAGGTGAAGGACACCGGCAACGTGGCGGTGGACATCGCCGAGATGCACGTCGTGGGCGCGAAGAAAGCCCGCTACCTGGAGCAGGTGGCCGAGACCTGCCGCCGGCAGGCGAAGTGGGTGGAGGCGATTCTCAGCGAAGGCTCCCTGCCGCTGGTGCTGGGCGGCGACCACTCGATCGCCATCGGCACCGTCGCCGGCGTCGCCGATTTCTATCGCCAGAAGAGGCAGAAGATCGGCCTGATCTGGCTGGACGCCCACGCCGACATGAATACCCCGGACACCACGCCCAGCGGCAACGTGCACGGCATGCCGCTGGCCGCCTGCCTGGGCCTGGGCGACCCGGTGCTGACCGGGATCGGCGGCTTTTGTCCCAAAGTGGAGCCGTCGCGCGCCGCGCTGATCGGCGTGCGCGACGTGGACCGCCTCGAGAAACGCAACGTGCGCAAGGCCGGCCTGCGCGCCTTTACCATGCGCGAGGTGGATGAGCGCGGCATGCGCGCGGTGATGGTCGAGGCCATCGCCGCCGCCTCGCGCGAGACCGCCGGCTTCTGCGTCACCCTGGACATGGATTTTCTCGATCCGGAAGAGGCGCCCGGCGTGGGCACGCCGGTGCGCGGCGGCGCCACCTACCGCGAGGCCCACCTGGCGATGGAGATCATCGCCGACTCCGGCCGCATGCTCTCGTTCGAACTGGTCGAGGTGAACCCGGTGATTGACGAAGTCAACCGCACCGCCGAGCTGGCCGTCCAGCTCGCCTGCTCCGCCTTCGGCAAGAAAATCCTGTAGCCGGGCAGGAATGCCTGTGCTACTCCGGTTCGTGCCGGGCAGGTACCACCGCCAGCGGGAGCAGGGCCACGTGGTCATTCATAATTAATAACTCATAATTCATAATTGTTTATGCGGCAGCATAAACTACCTGGGCTCATGACAATATGTGCAATCGTTGCTCGCTTTTTTCAGGCGGTGACAGGCCATGCAGCCGCCCATCGAGATGTCGCCTTCCCGATAGAGCTGGTCCCGTTCGGTGACCTTGCCGTGGCATTCCGCGCAAGTGTTTCCTGCCGCGGCGTGCTCTCTGTGACTGAACGTCACGTATGTGGGGATCTCGTACACGCGCACCCACGGGATCCGGCGTGAGTTTTTCGCAAAGGCCGCGAGCTTCTGGATCGCCGGACTGTCGGTGTGGATTGCGGAGTGGCATGGCATGCACACCGATGCCGCGGGAATCCCCATCGTTTCGCCCGGATCGGGATTGGTGTGGCACTCGGCGCATTTCAGCTTCAGCTTCCCGGCGTGCGCCTTGTGGCTGTAGGGAATGGGTTGCCGGGGCGGAACGGGAGCGGGCTTTTCAACCGCGGGCTTTTCAGGAGCGGGCTGGGGGGCCTGTGCCGCGAAAGTCAAAATGCAGGCGGCGATGCAGCCGGCCAGGAACAGAGTCCATCGTCTCACAGATCCCGTTTACGCATCTGCTCGGCGAGGTACTCCGACGCGCGCATCGAAAGGGCCAGAATCGTCATCGTCGGGTTCTGCGAACCACCGGTCACGAAGCTGCTTCCGTCCACCACGAACAGGTTTTTCACGTCGTGGCTCTGGTTCCACTTGTTGAGGACGCTGGTCTTGGGGTTATCGCCCATGCGGCAGGTGCCCAGCTCGTGGATGCTGTACCCCGGCGGAAACATCTTGTCGTTTCTGTGCAGCACCTCGAAGCCGGCCGATCGGCACACCTCGCCCATCGTGTCTACTGAGTCTTTCGCCATCTTGAACTCGTTATCGGTATAGCGGACCTGAAAGTTCAGCGCCGGAATGCCCCAGGCGTCGGCGACATTCTTGTCAATGCGCACATGGCTTTCGTAGCGCGGCAAGACCTCCCCCATGGTGGTCGCGGAAAAGCCCGCGCCCCGGCAACTGTCAATCGCTTTTTGCAATTCTTCGCCCCAGGCCGGGAAATACCTGGCATCCGGGGTCCCCCCGCTGAAGAAATCCAGCGCGTAGCCGCGAATGAAGTTCTTCTCTTTGGTGCCCAGATTTCGGAACCGCGGAATGTAGCCGCCGCCACCCACAAGGCCGCGCGCGCCCTTGCCGTCGCGCGCGTCGGGGACCACGGCAACGACGCTGCCGGTGATGTAGAACTGATCGTGCAGATAGCGCCCCAGCACGCCGCTCGAATCCGCGATCCTGGAGTTCAGCAGCAGGCGGGTGCTTTCCAGGCACGAGGCCCCGACCACCACAACCCGCGCTTTGGCGCGCAACTCGCGGCGCGAGCGGCGGTCAACGAAGCTCGCTCCGTTCGCCAGGCCGGTGTTCTTGTCAACCGTGATCTCGCGAACCACGGCATTGGGAACGATGGTCAGGTGTCCGGTCGCCAATGCGTCGGGCAGGAGCAGATTCACCGAGCTGGCGAGTTGGCCGTTGCCGAGGGCGCGCCGGATCTTCGTAACCGTGATGCCATGCGGCTTGCCGGCCGCGGCCAGCCGCTTGGTGGCTTCACTGTCGGGCGAAGGGTCGTCCACGAAGATGCCATCCGGCAGTTGGGGCAATCCCTCCTTGCGTCCCGACACGCGGAAGAGCGGTTCCACTTTGTCGTAGTAGGGCGCAAGATCCGCATAGCCGATCGGCCAGTTGTCGCCGAAGCCGTCATGATCTTTGGCTTTGAATTCATAGTCGCTCAGGCGAAAGGACATGCGCGCCCAGAACAGAGACTTGCCGCCGACCAGCCGCACGCGCACCCAGTTGTAGGGGTCCTTGGGATCGTGCGTGTAGGGGTTCTGCGTCTCATCGGCCCACTGGTTAGCGTTGAATTCGTTGGCCTGGAAAACGTGCGGCAACCGTCCCGGCTTTCCGAAACCGCGGTACGGAAGCTCGGAGACGGCCCTGGGGCCACGGTTCCGCGCGAAGTCTACCGGAGGGCCGGCATCCAGCATGAGACAATTGATGCCCTTGCGGGTCAGAGTGTGGGCGGCCATCCCGCCGGATGCCCCCGAGCCGATGATGAGAACGTCGTACTCTTTAGTAGCCATAAGTTTTTCCGGAAATGGTTAGCCCGCAGTCGGGTTAGTCGAACGGATACCAGTACAGGCCAACTCCGCCTCCGCGGCGGCCACTCGCCGCGCCGGAGGCGCCGCTCCCTTCGCGGGAGTTCAGGGTGGCCGTCCGGACGTCCTGCTTCGCCGCGCGCAGGAAACGCGCCAGCGGCTCGGCGGGCGGATCGTAAGTCCATGGTTCGCGCAAAGGCGCCAGCAGCGCGGCGGCTTGAGAAGCATCCAGGCCGGCGAAGGGCTTAGCGAACCGTTTCTTCGCCTGCGCGTTAAGCAGGTCCAGTCCGGTTCGATAGAGAAGCCGGCG
>JBKKAI010000435.1:0-2674 GCA_046714815.1 Terriglobia bacterium
AAGCGGGCAGACATCGACCACCCTTATGCCGCCAAGCGCCCGCCGATCGACACCGACTATTTCGAGACCTTCAACCGGTCCAACGTGTCGCTCGTCGACCTGCGCAAGGACCCCATCGAGCGCATCACGCCGACCGGCATCCGCACCGAAGGGAAGAGCGGTCGCCGCGAGCATGCGCTCGACATCATCGTCTTCGCCACCGGCTTCGACGCCATGACGGGGCCGCTATTGAAGATGGACATCCGCGGCCGGGCCGGAAAGTCGCTGCGCGACTACTGGCAGGCCGGCCCCGAAACCTACCTCGGCCTGCAGATGCCCGGGTTCCCGAACCTCTTCACCATCACCGGCCCCGGCAGCCCGTCCGTGCTCACCAACATGCCGGTGGCGATCGAGCAGCACGTCGACTGGATCACCGATTGCATCGGCCACCTGCGCCGCAACGGCATCGAGACGGTGGAGCCCTCAGCGGAAGCAGCGCGCGACTGGGGTGCACGCGTGCAGGAGGCCGCCAACGTCACCGTGCTGACGCTGGCCAAGCACTCCTGGTACTACGGCGCCAACATTCCCGGTAAGCCGCGCGTCTTCATGCCCTACGCCGGCGGCCTGCACCGCTACCGCAAGATCTGCGCTGACATCGCCGCGCGCGGATACGAAGGCTTCGTGCTCGGCCGGCCTAAAGTCCCGGCATAGAGAAGCCGGCGGCTTTCAGCTCGGTGATGACCTGCTTGTCCTGCTCGGGCGTCAGTTCGGTGAGCGGCGGGCGCACGGTGCGCCACGCGGGGTCGTTGCCGAAGTGCGCGGTGATGGCCTTCAGCGCCGGGATCATCGGCACCTTCTGCACGATCTTGCGGGTCGCCGTGATGGCGGCCTGCAGCTTGTCGGACTCGGTCGAGCGCCAGTTCTTGAACACTTCGCTGATGGCGCCGGGATTGACGTTGCCGGTGGCGGTGATGCAGCCCTTGCCGCCCGCGCGCAGGCCGTCCAGCAGGAACACTTCGCTGCCCGGAAAGACGTCGAAGCCGCGCTCCTTGAACCGGTCGAGCATCGCCTTGGTGTTGTTCCAGTCGCCCGAGGAATCCTTCGCGCCGGCGACGATGCCCGGATAGCGCGAGAGCAGGCGCTCGATGAGATCGAGCGTGATGGCGACATTCGACACCGGCGGGATGTGGTACAGGTACAGGCGCAGCCGCTCGTCGCCGACGCGCTCGATCACTTCGGAGAAGTTGCGGAACAGGCCCTCGTCGGAGACGCCCTTGTAATAGAAGGGCGGCAACATCAGCACGCCGCCGCAGCCCATCCGCACGGCCTCGCGCGTCATCTTGACCGAGTCGCTGAGCGCGCAGTGGCCCGTGCCGGGCATCAGGGATGCGGCCGGCACCCCGCCTTTCACGAGCGCTTCGAGGAGCTCCAGCTTCTCCTCCACCGACATCGAGTTGGCCTCGCTGTTGGTGCCGAACACCGCCAACCCGGCGCAGCCGCTTTTCATCAGCCAGCGGCAGTGCTTGACGAAGCGGTCGGGATCGGGCGAAAGGTCGCGCTTGAAGGGCGTGATCACCGGGGCGAGCACGCCCTCGATGCGCTTTTGTGCGGTGGCGGGTTTCATGGTGCTTCCTTCGGCCGCATTATGCCCGAGCTTTTTCCTGTGTCAGGGTCCGTACATCGGCTTGCCCTCGGAGAGCATCATCCAGCCTTTGATGGCGCGGTACAGAAACCACATGGCGGCGACGCCGAGTACGAACAGGCCGATGAGCGCCAGCAGCAGCACGACGCCGACGACGCTCCAGGCAAGCGTGATCCAGAACGTGCGGATCTGCCAGCGGAAATGCGATTCCAGCCAAGTGCCGGCGACCGCGTCGCGTTTGACATAGTTGATGGCGACGCCGACGATCGGTGAGATGCCGGTGAAATACCCGGCGAGTTGCAAGCCGTAGACGATCGCGGTCAGCCGCCGCTGCGCGGCGTCCGCCGGGGCGGGAGCTGTAGTGTCCGGAGGCGCCGCAGCGCGCGCCGCTTTTTCTGTAGCCGCGTCGCGCTTGAAGTAGGCCCAGGCCCAGAGCGCGAAGCCGGCGGCGAAGCCGAGAAAAACCGCCAGGAAGGCGCCGAAGGACGCGACAAAGGGTCGCATCACGCGGTCGGGAGCCACTGAAAAAACGCGCCGTGGGAATGCGCCTTCGACGGCGATTTCGTAGCGGCCCGCCTGCGGGACCTCGAACGCGAGCAGCGCGCTGCGGTCTGCTTTCGGGCTCTTGGAATGGTGGCCGGCCGGACGCCGCGTCGCGACGGCCGCTCCGGTGGCGTCACTCACGCGCACGGCGATGCCGGCAGGTACTGGTTGGGGCGATTCGTAGAAAATCCCCTCGAACGTGGTCCGGTAATCGTTCCAGATCAGGTGGGCGCCCGGCCGCAATTCGACGGCAATGCGGCCAGGCACACCGAACTGCGTGTCGTCATCGCGGCTGAGAATCATCCAGGCGATGAGCGCGATGCCGACCAGCAGGCCGCCCACGACGGCGCCGCCCGCCGCGACATACCAGCCCTGGCCGGGGACGCCGGGGGTCCCGCTCATCGGCGGCAGCGCGCGATTTCCTCGTCGGTCATTACCGGCTTGTAGACGCACCCCGAATCAGCCTGGCCGAGCGGCCGCGCCGGCGCAGGCGCAGGCGCCGGGCGTGGC
>JBKKAI010000436.1:0-6216 GCA_046714815.1 Terriglobia bacterium
CTCCCAGGGTCTCGTTTTGAGGGCCATAATTAGTGGAGGAGGACAGCCTTCAGCGGCCGGTAATGTCCTGCCTTCAATTCCGAGGTCCTTGCAAAATTGCCGTGGGCTCGCCGCGGCTACCGGGCAAGATGCCCGGCGCCGGCGGACGGCGCAGTCCTGGATGACTGCCCCAAAAGTTCTACTGCGGCTGGTGCAGAGGATGGTTCCCTGCCTGGGGCGGCTTCGGAGGCAGGCGCAGACTCCGCAGGATGATCTCAAACGTTCGCTCGGATGGATTGAAACTGTCAATACTAGCGGAGTAATGAGCGTTCCCACAAATGCAGCCGGGCGCGGGGACGTGGTACGCTCTGGTTTCACCGTGGAACTTGGAACTTATTTCGGCGTGGCCAGGTAGCCGGCCACCCGGTCCTTGCCCACGCGGTTCACCACGATCTCATACAGCGCGCGCGAGCGGCCCAGGTAAAACTGCACCGGCTCGTTGACCGTCTTGTCTTTCTTCTCGGTGCGGCTGTCCTCGACAACCAGTTCGATGGTGTAGCGCTGGCGCTTGGGGTCGGCTTTTTTCAAAAGCACGGAGATGTCGCCGATGCGCCGCGGCTGCTTTTCCTTGGCCAGGTCAAACTCCAGGTAGTTCCGCTCGCCGCGCCGCTTCAGCTCGGTCAACTCGTCGTGGTTGCGGGCGATGAGCACACCGGACTTGCTGATATCGCCGATGGCGCTGGTGAGCTGCAGGCGAGTCTGTTCCAGGTCCTTGCGCGTGGTGGCGATGTCCGTCTTCGCGGTGGTCACCTCGCCGCTCAGCGCGCCGAGTTTCGCGCCGGACTCCTCGCGCAGGCTGGTGACCTGCTGGCCCACCTGGCCGATCTGCGCCGCCGCCTGCTTCTGTTCTTCACTCAAGGTGGCGGTGACTTCGCGGGTACGTCCGATGTCGCGTTGCGTAACGCCCAGCCGGTCCCGGGTCTGGCGGAGTTCGCCGCTCAGCGAGCCGACCCGCTGCTCGCCGGAATCCAGGCGCCGCTCCAGCACGCTGGTGCGGTCTTTCAGCGCCAGCGCCTGCTGATCCAGCAGCTTGCGCGTCGCGCTCAGCTCGCTGAACAGGAAGCCGTTGGCGATGGCCAGCACCACCAGCGCCGTGAGGACGATGGGAGCAAACCAGTTCCGGGCCGATGGCGGCGGTGGGGGCCCATACCCCGGCGGGGGATAGGAGTACGCCGGCTGTTGGTACTGCGGCGGGGGAGGCGGAGGAGGGACCGGTGCTGTCGGATACGAAGCCTCGCGCGTCTCGGTCGGCTCCTCGTGCGGGTCGCGGCCGGGCGGCATGCCGGAAGGAGTGATGCTCATAGGTGTGGTTCTCCTGCCAAAATGTAGCACAGGCATTCTTGCCTGTGCCGTTTTTAACCTGTGCTACAGCGTTTCGATTGTCTGAGCTTGTAACGTAAGCAGGCGCGCGCCGGTTTCAGTGATTTGCATCACGTCCTCGAGGCGCACGCCGAATTCGCCATAGATGTAAACGCCGGGCTCGTCGCTGAAGGTCATGCCCGGCTGGAGCGCAAGCTTGTTGCCGCGCACCAGGTAGGGCCATTCGTGGCCATCGAGGCCGATGCCGTGTCCCAGCCGATGGGTGAAGAACTTGTAGCCAGGCCCCCAGCCGTCGTCCTCGATCACGCGGCGGGCCGCCGCGTCCAGCGACTCGGCGGTCACGCCGGGACGCGCCGCCTCGAGCGCCGCGCTCTGCGCCTTCTTCACCGAGTCCCAGACGCGGCGCTGTTTGTCGCTGGGGCGTCCGAAGACGGTGGTGCGGGTGATGTCGGACTGGTAGCCCTCAATGGCGCAGCCGGCATCCACCAGAACGATGTCGCCTTGCTTGAGCTGTTGCGGTTTGGTCGAGCCGTGCGGGAAGGCGGACGCCGGGCCAAACCCGACCGAGGCGAAAAGGTGCCGTGCGCCCTGCCGGGTGTGGGCCGAAGCCACGATGTCGGAGAGCTGGCGCGGCGTCAGGCCGTCCCGCAGTTGGCGAAAAGCGGAAGCGATGGATTTGTGCGTCGCTTCGGCGGCCAGCTCCATCAGGCCGATTTCACGCGGCGACTTGACCATGCGGCAGCCGGCGGTCACCGGGCCGGCCGGCCCGCGGGCGATCGCCGGCGCCTCGCGTCCAAGCCCGTCGCTGACGAAGTAAGGGTTGGTTTCCTCGATGCCGAGGCGGCTCGCCTTCCGGTCGCGCAAGATCTTCCACAGCAGGCGGTACGGGCTTTCGTGCTCCTCCCAGGTGCGCAAGTCCTTGCCGAAGCGGATCTGTTCTTCGGCCCGCTGCCGTTCAAAGGCGGGACAGGCGTAGGCCGGCTCGCCGCGGCGCGGCAGGACGGCGGCAAACACCCGCTCGCTGCGGCCCCATTGCACCCCGGTAAAGTAGCTCAGCGAGCTGCCGCCCATCAGCAGTATGGCATCGAGCCGCGCGGCAGCCATCAGCCGGCGCGCCTTTTCCTGGCGGGCCAGGTACTCCTCGGGCGGCAACGGCTGGACGCGCGAGCGCAGCGAAGGCAGGGCGTCCTCGGGGCCGCTCGGAGCGTAAGCTCCGAGGCTGGCCTGGCCCCTCACGGCAACGCCGGAAGCCAGCGCCAGGCCCGCCCACTCCACAAATCTTCGGCGCGTCAGAATGGTGCTCAATTGTTTTGCCTTGGCGGCCGCCCGCCCTCCATGGTATTCTATCCGCGATATAGAGAGGCTGAAAAGAAGAAGGAGTGCGAACGCGAGTTCATGCCACTGGCCGTTGAAAGAAAAAAGACTGTCATCGAGAAATTCCGGCGCGCGCCGAAAGATGTTGGCTCTTCCGAAGTCCAGATCGCTTTGCTGACCGAGCGAATCACCCAACTCACCGGACATTTGAAGTTATTCCGCAAGGACCAAGGCTCCCGCCGGGGGCTGCTGATTCTGGTGAGCAAGAGGCGCCGGCTGCTGAAGTATCTGAAACGGACCAACACCGACGGTTACAAGCAGTTGATCGAGAAGCTGGGCATCCGGCGCTAAACCGAGTTCCCCCTGTCTACTTTCGAACGCCTTTCTCATATCTAATATCACGGAAGACGAGGCGCGCCCCGGCGGGAAACCCGCCGGGTTGCCCAAGCGGGCGGCGACGACCTTGCGCTTCTCATGTTGGAAGAGGACTGTGCATGTCACATGAAGTAAGAATTGACCTGGGGCGAACCCAGCTCACGATGGAAACAGGAAAGCTCGCCAAGCAGGCGGGCGGGGCGGTGTTTGTACGCTCCGGCGACACGGCGGTCCTGGCGACCGCCTGCGCCAATCAGGAACCGCGGGAAGGAATTGATTTCTTCCCCTTGACGGTGGACTACCGCGAATACACCTACTCGGCCGGCAAGATTCCCGGCGGGTACTTCAAGCGGGAAGGGCGGCCCAGCGAAAAGGAAACGCTGACCAGCCGCCTGATTGACCGGCCGATCCGGCCGCTTTTCGCCGAAGGGTTCCGCTCCGAGACGCAGGTGGTGGCCATCGTGATGTCGGCCGACACCGACAACGACCCCGACGTGCTGGGATTGGTGGGCGCTTCGGCCGCGCTGTACATTTCCGACATCCCCTTCCACACACCGATCGCGGCGGTGCGGGTGGGCATGGTCGGCGGCCAGTTGGTGGTCAACCCCAGCTACACCGAACGGGCCGAGAGCCTGTTGAACATCGTGGTGGCGGCCGGCGAGCAGGGGATCGTGATGGTCGAGGCCGGCGCGCAACAGGTTTCCGAGGACGTGGTGCTCGACGCGCTGCAGTTCGGCCACGAGCAGTGCCGGAAGATCATCGCCGGCATCAAGGAATTGCGCGACAAGGCCGGCGCGCCGAAGCGCGAAGTGACCGTGCCCGTAAGCGACCAGGCGCTCTACGCCGAGGTCCGCGGCAAGTATTACGACCGCCTGAAAGACGTCTCCGACACGCAGAAGCACCGCAAGCAGGAGAGCGTGATCCGAGGCAAGGCCCTCAAGAAGGAAGTCGTGACGTCCTATCCGCCCGAAGAAGCCGCTCGGGGCGTAGCCGCCGGGAAGGTCTTCGAGCAACTGCGGGAGGAGGTCTTCCGCGAAGATCTTCTGAAAAATAACCGCCGGCCCGATGGGCGCGCCTTCGACGCCATCCGCCAGATCAGCGGCGAAGTGGGCCTGCTGCCGCGCGTTCATGGCTCGGCGCTTTTTACCCGCGGCGAGACGCAGGCGATGGTGACCGCCACGCTGGGGACCAAGGAAGACGAGCAGCGAATTGACGCGCTCGAGCCCGGCGAAATCCGCAAGCGCTTCATGCTGCATTACAACTTCCCGCCCTTCAGCGTGGGCGAAGTGGCCTTTCTGCGCGGGCCCGGCCGGCGCGAGATCGGCCACGGCGCCCTGGCCGAGCGCGCGCTGATTCCCGTGCTTCCCGATGAAGACGCCTTTCCCTACACCATCCGCGTGGTCTCCGACATCCTGGAATCGAACGGCTCCAGCTCCATGGCCACCGTCTGCGGCGCCACCCTGGCGCTGCTCGATGGCGGCGCGCCGCTCAAGGCGCCCGTGGCCGGTATCGCCATGGGCCTGGTGATGGATGAAGAGACCGGCAAGCATACGATCCTCACCGACATTGCCGGGGCCGAAGACCATTACGGCGACATGGACTTCAAGGTCGCCGGCACGCGCGACGGAATCACCGCGCTGCAGATGGACATCAAGGTCGCCGGGGTGAACACCGCCATCCTGCGCGAGGCCCTGGAACAGGCGCGCCGCGCGCGGCTGTTCATCCTGGACCGCATGGCGGAAACCCTCTCCGCGGTCCGCCCCTCGGTTTCCCGCTACGCTCCGCGCATCTTCACCATGCACATCCGTCCCGACAAAATCCGCGAAGTGATCGGACCGGGCGGCAAGACGATCCGCTCGATTATCGAGCAGACCGGCGTGAAGATTGACGTGGAGGACGATGGTTCCATCCACATCGCCTCGGCCGACGAAACTTCCGCCAACAAGGCCATGCAGATGATCGCCGACATTACTGCCGTCGCCGAGATTGGCAAGACCTACCTGGGCAAGGTGGTGCGGCTGGTGGATTTCGGCGGCTTCGTCGAGATTTTCCCCGGCACCGACGGCCTGTTGCACATCAGCGAGGTGGCCGAGCATCGCATTCGCGAGGTCCGCGATGAGCTCAAAGAGGGCGACCAGATCCTGGTCAAGGTTATCAATGTCGAGGGCAACAAGATCAAGCTGAGCCGCAAGGCGGTGCTGCGCGACCAGCGTGAGAAAAACAAGCCGGGCGACGGCAGCGTTGCCACGGGCTGATGGTGGCACAGGCATTCCTGCCTGTGCGGTGTTTTTCAGCAAGTTAGCAGCGGGCACAGGCAAGAATGCCTGTGCCACATGCTTATGCACACCCTGAACCTGCTGGGTCTGGCAGGAGTGGGTGCGGTGGCCGGCCTGACCGGCTCCCTTCTGGGGCTGGGCGGCGGGCTGCTGACGACTCCGCTGCTGACGCTGCTGTTCGGCGTCCCCATCGAGCAGGCCATCGCCACCAGCCTGGTCGCCATCATCGGCACCTCCAGCGCTTCGGCCGGCGTCTACGTAGAGCGAAAGCTGACCGATCTCCGCCTGGGCATGGTGCTCGAGCTGGCCACCACCGTAGGCGCCGTATGCGGCGCCCTGGCTGCCGGACTGCTTAGCCGGCGCTGGCTGACCTCGCTTTTCAGCGCCTTCCTGTTTTACGCGGGATCCACGATGGTGCGCAGCGCCGCCCGGAGCGTTACGCTCCGGGTGGCCGCCGGCGGTTCGGCGGCCTGCGAAGAGCAAACCTCCGGCTACCAGGTGCGCCGCCTGCGCCTGGGCATGTTCCTTTCCTATCTCGCCGGAGGCATCTCCGGACTGCTCGGGGTTGGCGGCGGGCCCGTCAAGGTTCCGATGATGTACCTGGTGATGGGAGTGCCGCTGAAGGTGGCCACCGCCACCAGTAATCTGATGATTGGTGTAACCGCGGCGGCCAGTGCCTACATCTACTACCTGAACGGAAACATCCCGGCATTCCCCACGGCCCCGGTTGTTCTCGGAGTTTTTCTGGGCTCGCTGCTCGGGTCGCGAATCTCGCCGCGTCTGCCGACGCGCTGGATTCTGGTGCTGTTCGTCCTGGTGATGTACTACCTGGCGGTTTCGATGGCGTTCCAGGCGTTTCGGATGGGGGCCTAATGGACGGGGAAAGCGGGGA
>JBKKAI010000437.1:0-4960 GCA_046714815.1 Terriglobia bacterium
GAATTGGTCCCGTCAGTTAGCGGTGGTTAGCGGCAATACCGTTCACTTAAGCGAAAGGTGTTACAGATGCGTAAAGTGCGCGATCCTGGGAGCGAGGGCGGCTAGCCCGCAAATGCTTCAAACGAAAGAACCGAGGCGGGCAAGATGCCCGCGCTCCCAGGCTCCGAGAAGCGCCGACCGCTTAAGTGAACGGCATTGGGGTTAGCGGGGGTTAGCGGATGGATCGCGGCAGCTTCTTCTCGAATCCGGAATGTTCCAGGCGCTTCCAGCGGCGGAGAAACTCTTCGCGGCAGGCACTCTGCCGCGCCCGCGCCCGGTGCAGCACCCGCAGATACTCCGCCTGGCGCCCGGCCTTCCGCACGGCGGCCAGCCGCCGCTCGAAATAGGCCACCACCATGCTCTGGTCCTGCACGGCCCCCAGGCTGTCCTGGATGTTCTGCAGCTCACGGACGGCCCGCTTCATCTCGGCAGGGAACAGCTTTTCGTAGAGCTCGTAAACATAGCGGATGCGCTTGGTGCGGATGCGAAAGCGGTGCAGCTCGGCGATGGCGGCGCGGGGCTTCGCCGCGCGCCGCTCGCGCCGGAAGTAGCGCTTCAGCAGCTTCGGCGCGATGCGCCGGAAATTCGTTTCCACGGATTTTCGCGGCTTTAGTGGCAAGGACTGCCTTCTATCCTTTTGCGGCCAGCTTGTCGTGCCAGCCGCTCAATTGGTGTCGCAGCAGGCGCGCTTCCGGCAGCACGCGCTGCAGCCGGTCGGCGCGACTCGCTTCCATGCGCTTCACCAGGCCGCTGAAAGAAGAGCCGGGCCGCCCGGCGTCGTCGGCGAGGTTCTCGATCAGGATATCGAGGTCGCGCACTTTCCCCAGCGCGCCGGCGACGCGGCTGACCGCGGCGCGCAGTTTCTCCCCGCGGTTTCCGCCAAAACAGGGCGCCAGGTGCCGCAGCCCCGCGCGCAGCCGCCTCGCCGCGACGCGCACCTCGTGGATGGCCTCCGCGTCCGGCTTCTTCTCCAGGCGGTCCAGGGCCCGCTCCAATTGCCGGATGCGGGCCCGGACCACCGCCAGCGCCCACACTCCGAGCGGCAGCCGCCGCGCCCGCATGCTCGCTTTGCCCGGCATGGTCACTTGTTCGGGGTGGAGGCGGGAGCGCCGGAAGCAGGCTTCATCATTTGGGCCTGTACATTCAGCTTGCGCCCAAAAGCGTGGCGGAACAGCGCCGCCGATTTTTGCGCCGCCCAGGTTTCCAACTCCGCTTCGTTGCTGGCCAGCAGCGTCACATCCACACGGTCCGATTTCGGCGTGGCGATCACCGAGTGGACCACGCGCCGGCGTCCGTTGTCGCAGGAATCGGCCAGGCGCAACAGCGCCGCCAGTTGCTCGACCGTCTTGCGGTCCTTGGGGGCCAGCAGGCCGTAGCCTTCGTGTTCCGGGCTGGGGAAAGAGCCGCGGTGATAGCGGGCCACGTTGGCGACCAGCAGGCGCTCGCGGTCCGAATACCCCGGCAGCTCCGAGTTGGCGATCAGGTAATAGGTATGCTTATGGTGCTTGGCGGGGTTCACGTAATGGCCGATGTTGTGCAGCAGCGCCGCGGCTTCCAGCATCTCGCCGTAGTGCTCATCCATTTCGTGAAGCGACTGCAGCGCCTGGAAGAGCTGGCGGGACAGCTTGGCCACGTGCTCGCTGTGAGAGCGGACGTCGCCGTAGCGGCCGGCCAGCTCGCGCACGCTCTCCAGCCGCTCGGCCTTCAGGTACTGGATGCCGGCCTCGTCGCCCTTGTGGCGCGCGGCCAGGTCCACCAGCACGCCGTCGCGCAGGCCGGCGTCGGAATACATGATCTCTGCGATCTCCAGCCCGCGCATGGCGATGGCCACCACGGCGATGCCGGCGACGATGATTTCGGCGCGCCGGGCATTGATGCCGGGCACATCCTCGCGGGCCTTGCGCTTCATGGTCCGCAGGCGGCGGTACAGCGTTTCGATTTCCGCGGCCTCGAAGACCTGGCCGTCGAGGCCGCTGCGCGGTGCGCCGACCCGCTTGGTGGCGCCGGCCAGCGCGGCCATGGTTCCCGACGTCCCGATGACGCGGATCCAGAGCGGTTCGGCCTTGGCCGCTTTTCCATCGGCGGCGATTCCCAGCGTCTTCTTGATGCGGCTGAGGCGCTGGTGGATGTAGCCCTCCAGGCGCTCGATCTCGGCGGTGGCCGGCGGGTCCGACTCCAGGAACATCTCGGTGAGTCGCACCGCGCCGAGCGGCCCGCTCGAGCAGGCGCCCAGCTTGCGGTTGTGGCTCAGCGTGAACTCCGCGCTGCCGCCGCCGACGTCAATCAGCAGCAGCGGCTCGTCCGGCTGCGGCGCCCGCGAGATCACTCCCAGGTGAATCAACCGGGCCTCCTCGCGCCCCGAAATGATCTCCACCTCGACGTCGCACTCGCTCTTCACCTTCTTGAGGAAGCGGCGGCCGTTGTTGGCCTCCCGCAGCGCGCTGGTGCCCACCGCGCGAATCGCCACCACTCCGGCCTCTTCCGCCTTCCGCCGAAAGCTCTTGATCGTGTCCAGGCTGTCCTTGATCGAGCGCTCGGTCAACTGCCCGTCTTGGAACACGCCCGCGCCCAGCCGGGTTACCGCGCGCTCTTCGCGCACCACCTGGTGCTGGAAGCCGGAGACGAAGGCCGCGATCTGCAGGCGGATCGAGTTGCTGCCCACGTCAATGGCGGCGAACAGATCCATAAGGCGAAGCTTCCTTTTTTCGCTTCATCTCGGATACACTAACAAATTCTCTGCAGGCAGACGCCGCAGACCGGCGTAACACAGCCGTAACAATCGGTGTCGCCGAGCCCGGCGGGTTACCGCCGGGCCTGTCGGTCGTACCAGTTCAGTTGTAACACAGGCGTTCCCGCCTGTGCAGCGCTTCATCATATGTTGAAGTACGGCCAGCATAGGTTCCCCGGACGGCTGATCGTCGTCGAGGGCATTGACGGCAGCGGCAAAAGCACTCAGCTTGCGCTGCTTCACCGCTGGTTGCTGAACGAAGGCTACCCGGTGCGTTTCAGCGAGTGGAACTCGTCGCTGCTTGTAAAGGCCGTCACGCGGCGCGGCAAGAGGCGCCAGCTCCTGACCCCCACGACGTTCTGCCTGACGCACGCGTGCGATTTTGCCGACCGCATCGAGCGCGAGATCGTGCCCGTGCTGCGCAGCGGCGGCGTGGTGTTGTCCGACCGCTACATTTACACCGCCTTCGCCCGCGACGTGGTGCGCGGCGTGGACCCGCAGTGGGTGCGCCGCCTCTACCGCTTCGCGGTGAAGCCGACCCTCGCCTTCTATTTCCGCACGCCGCTCGACGTAGCGCTGGGCCGGATTCTGGGCGGCCGCAACGCCCTCAAGTATTACGAAGCGGGAATGGACCTGGAGCTCAGCACCGACCTGGAGGACAGCTTCCGCATCTTCCAGGGGCGCATCCTCAAACAGTACGATGGACTGGTGAAGGAGTTCGGCCTCAGCGTGATTGACGCCACGCTGCCCATCGAGCGGCAGCAGGCCCAGATGCGCGGCCTGGTCAAGGAAAAGCTGGCCGGCGTTAAAAAGTTGATGAAGCATGGCCAAGTTTCGTTTTTACGGTAACGGGCTGCCCGGCGTCCGGCTCGACGAGCTGCAGGGCAAGCTGATCGTCGTGGAGGGCACCGACGGCGTGGGCCGCTCCACGCAGGTGGACTTCCTGCGCCGCTGGCTCGAGCAGCGCGGCCACGCCGTGTTCGACACCGGATTGACGCGCTCCGCCCTGGCCGGCAAGGGCCTCAAGCGCGCCAAGGAGGGCAACACCCTCAGCCTGATTACCTTCACCCTGTTTTACGCCACCGACTTCGCCGACCGGCTGGAGAACCAGATCATCCCCGCCCTGCGCGCCGGGTTCATCGTGCTCACCGACCGTTACATCTATTCGCAGATCACCCGCGCCGTGGTGCGCGGCGCCGATGAGCAGTGGGCGCGCGACGTCTTCAGCATCGCGCTCATCCCCAGCGCCATTTATTACCTGAAGGCCGACCTGCAGCACCTGGTCCCGCGCGTGGCCTTCAGCCGCGGCTTCGATTACTGGGAATCGGGAATGGACATGGGCCTCGGCCGCGACATGTACGAGAGCTTCTCCCGCTACCAGCAACGCCTGCTGGACACGTTTGACCGCATAACCGAGTATTACGGCTTTACCGTTGTGGACGCCAACGGCCCCGCCGACGAGGTTTTTGAAAAGCTTAAGCGCCGCGTCCGGCGCGTCATTGACTGAACTTCGGACTCGTTGATGCCTGCATGAAAATATTCATTTTGCGCCACGCCATCGCCGAAGAGGGCCGGCCCAACCTGGACGATCGCGAGCGCCGCCTGACGGCGCGGGGCCGCGAGGAGTTGAACGAGGTGGTCGCCGGCCTGCGCCGGATGCGGGTGCGGCCCGACGAGATTCTGGCCAGCCCGTATCGCCGCGCCTGGGACACGGCGCTGGTTGCCGCGCGTGGAATGGAGCCGGCGCGGCGGCCGATCGAGTGCCCCGCGCTGGTCCCCAGCAGCAGCCCCACCCGCATCTGGCTCGAGCTGAAAAAGCATGCGCAGCTTAAGTCGCTGATGCTGGTGGGCCACGAACCCTTGCTCAGCGAATTCGCCGCTTTCCTGCTGAACGCCCCGCACATGAGCATCCACCTCAAAAAGTCCGGCTTCATCCGCATTGACCTGGCCACTCCCAAGGTCACCCGGCCCGCCGGCGTCCTCCGCTGGCTGTTGACCGCCAGCCAGATATCCCGCATGGCCTGACTCGGGTATTATCAGGCGTGCATTCCATGGCCATGAACGGAAAAACCTGGCGCGGTTGGGCGGTTCGAGCGATGCTGTTCGGCACTCTTTCCGCCGCCGGCCTTCTTCGCGCCGAGTTGCGGCCTCCTGTCATGGGCCGTTCTTCGGGCGTTTCCGCGGGACACCCAC
>JBKKAI010000438.1:0-10102 GCA_046714815.1 Terriglobia bacterium
AGTTGACAATGACTGTGGGGCAGTCCGTGGGGCACAGGCAGAGGAATGCCTGTGCCACGCTTTCAGGCGGCGCGGACCCAGCGGAGCAACTCGGGGAGCGTGGGGCGTTTCCCGTACATCAGGATGCCGACGCGGTAGATGCGCGCGGCGATCCACAGCACAGCGCCGATGGTCGCCAGCAGCAGGACGATGGACAGCGCCACCTGCCACGCCGGCGGTGTCACGACGGTGATGCGGAGGAACATCAGCGTCGGCGTGAAGAAGGGGATCAACGAGAGGGCCGTGGCCCAGGGGCCGTTGGGCGAGCGAATCACCAATTGCGCCACCAGGACCGGAACGATGAGGAATTGCATGATCAGCATCTGGAGCTGCTGGGCCTCCTGCTCGGTGTTCACCATCGCGCCGAGGGCGGCGAACATGGTGCTGTAGAGAAGGAAGCCGAGCAGGAAAAACAGCGCGAAGAAGACCAGGATCTGGCCGGGCACGGCGAACTCCCCGATCTGCGTACGGATCGCGGCCAGCCCGAGGCCTCCGCCGGTCAGCAGCGCCAGAAAGATCCAGACGGCGTACTGCGTCATGCCCACCGCCGCCACCCCCAGGATTTTCCCCGCCAGCAGCTCGATGGGCCGCACCGAGCTGAGCAGCACTTCGTAGATGCGGCTGGTTTTTTCCTCGATGACGCTGCGCATCACGGTGACCCCGTAAATGATCAGCGTCGCGTAAAGCACCATGAGGAAGAAAAACGCCATGATGAAGCTGACGCCGCGGTCCTCGCGCTCCCCCGAGGAGCTGACGCGCACGGTCTTGAGGCGCGTGGTCTTCACCAGCTCCTGGACGTCGCCGGCGGCGATGCCGCGCGCGACCAGCCGCCGCTGGACCACGGCGCGCGAAATGCCGTTTTCCAGCACGCGCAGGCCAACCATGTCGGTGACGCTGCGGCCGTGGTATTCAACCGTGCCTTCGCGCGTCGGGTCGCCGTCGAACCACAGGTAGGCATCGAGGCGCCCGGCCATCACATCGCCGCGCAGCCGCGCCCGCACCTCGGCCTCGCGGCCCGGATCGAGCGGCACCGCCTGGAACTGGAAAGTCTGGCGGAAGCTGTCGGTGCGCCGCTCGAGATGCTCGCGCAGCAGCGGCAGCAACCCGGCGTCCGGCGCGCCGGCCGCCGTTTCCACCACTCCCACCCGGTAGCTCTGGCCGCCGCGTGTTCCCAGCAGGAGCGGCAGGCCGAAGATCACGCCGAAGATCAGCGGAGTGAGGATGGTGATAATGATGAACGCCTTGGAGCGGACGCTCTGCAGGTATTCGCGCAGAAAGATGTGGCCGATCTTGCGCATGCGCGGCTAAGCCTCCACCCTGCCCACGGAAAGGATGAAGATCTCTTCGAGCGAAGGCTCGGTGACCTCGAACCGATTGACGCGCACGCGGCCCACCAGGGCCGACAGCACACGCTGCGGGTCGGCACCGGGTTCGAGCTTGATCTCGACCTGGTTGCCGGTGTCGAGAGCTTCGCGCACGCCTTCCACGCCTTCCACGAACCGCCAGTCGCCCTCCAGCTCCGCCTGGATTGTATTTCGCCCGAACTGGCGCCGGATTTCCCGCAGGTTGCCTTCCAGCACACGCTCGCCGCGGTTCACGAGGCAGATGCTCTCACACAGCTTCTCCACCTGCTCCATGCGATGCGTGGAAAAGATGATCGTCTTGCCGCCGCGCTTCAGCGCCAGCATCTCGTCCTTGAGCATCGCGGCGTTCACCGGGTCCAGCCCCGCGAAAGGCTCGTCCAGGATGACCAGGTCGGGGTCGTGCAACAGCGTGGCGGCAAACTGCACTTTCTGCTGCATGCCCTTGCTGAGCTCTTCAATCTTCTTCAATTCCCAGCCGGCCATGTCGAGGCGGCCCATCCACTCGGTGGCGCGCCGGCGGGCCAGAGCGCGGTCGAGCCCCCGCAGCAGGCCGAGGAACACCAGCATTTCGCCGACCTTCATCTTCTTGTACAGGCCGCGCTCTTCGGGCAGGTAGCCCACGCGGGACAGCGCCGCGCGGCTGAATGGCTCGCCGAAGAGGCGCACCGAGCCGGAATCGGGCATGATGATGTCCAACAGCATCCGGATGGTGGTGGTTTTTCCGGCGCCGTTGGGGCCCAGCAGCCCGTAGATCCGTCCGGCCGCAACCTCGAAGCTGAGGCGGTTGACGGCGACGACGCCCCGGTAAGCTTTCGATATCGAGTTGACTTCCACGGCGGCCGGCATCGCCCGCGATTGTAGCCGTGATATCGCCGCCGGTGAAGAGGAATCAGCCCTGACCTTTTCCAGGACGTTTCCAGGCAAGGGCCGGTTGGAAATGAAGGTACTATCCATTATCAATGACCACGCGGGTCCAGGCTTCGAACGCTGCGTTTTACCTGGTGGTGGCGGCCAACGTCTCGGTGGTCTTTTCCATTTTCGTCAGCCAGACGGTGCTGGGGCTGGCGGTGGCGGCGCTGCTGATCGGCCGCAGCCGGCTCGAGCTGCCGCCGCCGGCGCTGCCACTGGCGCTGTTCAGCTTATGGACGCTTGCGGCGCTGGCCCTCTCGCCGCGGCCGGCCCTGGGTCTGCCGCAGGTGAAGAAGTTTTACATCTTCCTGATCGTGGTAGCGGCCTACACTGTCTTTCGCAACGCCGGGCAGGTGCACCGTGTGTTCCGCGCGCTGTTCGTGGCCGCCTCGGCGGCGGCCCTGCTGGCTGTGATCGAGTTCGGCGTTTTCTACCAGAAGCTGCACGCGCTGCACGATTTTTATTCGGCATACGCCAGCGCGCGTATTACAGGCTTCATGGGCCACTGGCAGACATTCAGCGGGGAGCAAATGCTGGTGCTGGCCGTGCTGCTGGCCTATCTGCTGGTTGGGCGGCCATGCCCGCGCTGGGCCTGGGCGGCGGCCGCCGCCATTACTCTTTCGCTGCTGCTGGCCTTCACCCGCGGCGTCTGGCTGGGCTGCCTGGCCGCCGCTGTCTACCTGCTGTGGCAGGTGAAGCGCCGCTGGGTATGGGCCGTTCCCGCCGCGCTGGTCCTGGCCTACTTCATCTCCCCGGCCTGGGTCCAGGCGCGCATCCGCTCGCTGGCGGACACCCGCACCGACAGCTCGAACCAGGCGCGCGTGATGATGGCCCAAACCGGATTGAACATGATCCGGCAGCATCCGCTGTTCGGCGTGGGGCCGAACGGCGTCAGCCACTACTTTGATGAGTATCGTCCGGCGGGCGACAAGCCGCAGGCCTGGTACGGCCACCTGCACAGCAACTATTTGCAGATTGCCGCCGAACGCGGGCTGCCGGCGCTGGTTTTTTTCCTGTGGATGCTGCTGGCGGCGCTGCGCGATCAGGGACGCCTGGCCGCCCGCATCGCGCCCGAGTATCGCTATATCCCGCTGGGGATTTCCGCGGCGATCGTCGCCGTCCTGGTGGCCGGCGCCTTCGAGTACAACTTCGGCGATTCGGAAGTGGCCATGCTGCTGCTGTTTTATCTGAGCCACGGCTATAGCGCCGCGCGAGAACCCGCCGCGGAAGCTTCAGCTTCCGAAGGCGGCGGGAGCGGGCCGCCAGGACCCAGCACCTCGAGCGATGTGCCGTCGCTCACGAAATCCATGGGTAATGACCCATACGGCTCGCCGTCGAGCTGCACCGAGACAGGGGTTTCCGCCGACAACGAGACCCGCGAGGAATTCAGGTAAACGAAATCGCGGCTGCGCTCGATCCGCCGGACGAGCGCGAGCCCCAGAAAAAAATAGTATTTCAGCGCGAAGGCTGAGGTGCAAACGGCCACCTGGAAGCCGGGCCGGCCGGTGTCGGCCCCGGGCGTGAGCGAGAACCAGCCACCGTAGCCGGCGCCGTTACCGATCACCGCCATGTAGCCGTCGAGCTCGCGCTCCTCGGTCCGCACGGTAAGCCGGGGGAAGCCGTAGGTCGCCGTGTGGCGGATGCCTTCCACGATATAGGCGAACGGACCCATCGCGCGCTTGATCCGAGCGCCGGCCAGGCGGTGCACGATCGCCGCGTCCACTCCGGCGCTGGCCATCAGCGCAAAATAGCGCGGGCCACCGCGGCCGGGAAAGCGCGGGCCACCGCGATCGGGAAAGCGCGGCTCCGCGCGGCCGAGAAAGACCCGCCGCGGGGCTCCCTGGCTTAGCAACGCCGCGGCGCGGCAGGCATCGAGCGGGAGGCCCAGGTCGCGCGCCAGCACATTGACGGTCCCCGCCGGAAGCAGCAGCAACTGTGCGCCGGCGCCGGCAGCGACCACCCCATTCAGCACCTCGTTTACCGTCCCGTCGCCGCCCATCGCCGCGACCAGCGAAAATTGCCGCGCCGCCTCCTCGCCGCGGGCCACGCCGTCGCCGGGACCACGCGTGGGAAACAATTGCGGCTCGCCACCGGCCGACCGGAGCGCCGCGGCCACCTGCTCCACTGTCCTGCGGGGACGCACGCGCGGGCGGCTGCCGGCCATCGGGTTATAAATCAGGGCGAGGGGCCGGCGGTGAGGCACGCCGCCAGACTAACATCGCCCCGTCCCTTACTTCTTCTCGATTTTCAGGGTGATGTGGACTTCCTTGCGGTTGTCATACGAACTGATGTTCTTGGTGGAGCTGGACGCGCCCTCGTGCTCGGCGTGGACCTCGTAGTCGGCGTCGCTGTTCAAGCCCTGAAAGTGAAACTCACCGCCGTCGCCGGCGATGTAGGTGCGCACCTGAAGCGTTTTGGTGTTCTTCAGGTACACGACGGCTTTCCCGAGGGGCGAGCCGCCCTTGTCGGTCGCCTGCCCGTGAACCACGCGGGTATTGGTTTCATTCTTCTGCGAGCGGGCCAACGGCGACAGGACCAGCGCGAGGACAAGGCCGAGGATCCCCAACCCGAGCTTCTTCATACAATTGCCCCCCGTGATTTAGACGTATGAAGCGGGCGGGCGGGTGCACTAGCCCTAAGTCATTGTGAGGAAATGACTTGCTTACTTTTTCTCTACTTTCAGCGAGAGACGGACTTCCTTCCGGTTATCAAACGAGCTGACCGTTTTCGTGGAACTGGAAGCCCCTTCGTGCTCGGCGTGCACCTGGTAGTCAACGTTGAAGCTCAGCCCTTGAAAGTGGAAAGTGCCTTTGGAATCGGCGATATAGGTGCGCACCTGCAGGGTCTTGGTATTCTTCAGGTAGACAACCGCCTTTTCGGTGGGCGCGCCGTCCTTGTCCGAGACCTCTCCACTGAGCGCGCGTGTTTCGGGTTCACCTTTTTGAGCGGCCGCTGTTCCGGCCGACGCCATAGCCAGCGCCAGCAGGCAAACATTCCAAACAACCCGTGTGGTGCGCCATTTCATTTTCCATTCCCCCTTTGTCCCCGTTGACTCCGGCCAGTTCGCGAGCAATGTCCGCCGGTCCCGCCGATTATAGTATACGCCACGGGTCATCTCCCCGGCGCTGCGGCGAGAGAGCCCCGTATCCCTAGCTAGCTAGGCTAGCAGGCCGTGGTAATACCCGCTCCGTCAGCCTGAGGGAGCGGTTTTTTGCCATGACCTGTTAGAGCGGTTAGGTATCGTGTAGGATACTCTCGACGCTTCAAGGAAAAGTTTATGCACACCCTTCGGATTCTTACCGCGCTGCTGGCGCTGGCGCTCCCGATCTTTGCCAAAGTTCCCATCACTCACGAAGCGATGTGGATGATGAAACGTGTTGGCGCGCCCGTTCCCAGTCCCGACGGGAAGTGGGTGGTGTTTTCGCTGGTCGAGCCGGCTTACGACGAGAAAGACCAGGTGACCGACCTGTGGATCGTGGCCACCGACGGCAGCGACAAGCCGCGCCGGCTGACCGCGACCAAGGGCGTGGAGAGCGGCGTGGCCTGGAGCCCGGACAGCCGCCGCGTGGCCTTCACCGCCCGGCGCGAGGGCGACGAGGTGAACCAGATTTACCTGCTCGATGTCGTGGGCGGCGGCGAGGCCGTGCGATTCACCACGCTTTCCACCGCGGCTTCTTCGCCGCGCTGGCGCCCCGACGGCAAGGCGCTGCTGTTCTCGGCGGCCGTGTATCCGGGTGCGGCCAACGACGATGCCAACAAGAAGATCGCTGCCGAGCGCAAGGCGCGCAAGTACAGCGCGCGCGTGTACGAATCGTTTCCCATCCGCTACTGGGACAAATGGCTCGACGACACGCAGACGCACCTGTTCGTGCAGCCGCTTGAGTCCGGCGCAAAGGCCCGCGACCTGCTGGCCGGCACAAAGCTGGTGGCCGAGCCCGGCTTCGCCGGCGCCTCCACGCTGACCGGCGAGGAACTGGGCGCGGTGTGGGCGCCCGACGGGCAGTCCATCGTCTTCGCCGCGACCACGAAGAAAACCATCGCCGCCTACGCCGCCGTCGTCACGCAGCTCTGGCAGGTGGCGGCCGGCGACGACCCGGAGCGCACGCTCCGGGTTGCCGGCGGCGCAGAGCCGAAAGCCCTGACTAACGGCGAGAACAGCTACTCGCGGCCGGCATTCAGTCCTGACGGGCGCGCGCTGTTTGCGCTTTACAGCCCGGAGAACAACAAGACCTACAACCTCGATCGCCTCGCCCGGTTCTCCTGGCCGTTTTCAACGGCGCATACCCTGGTCACCGGGGGCTTCGACCGGTCGGTGGGCGCGTTCGCGCTGGCGCCCGACAGCCGCACCGTTTACCTGCTGGCTGAGGAGGCCGGACACGAGAAGCTGTTTTCGGTTCCGGCGGCCGGCGGCGAGGTGCGGCCGCCGTTTCCGGTTTCGAGCGGCGCCTACACCAACCTGGCGATTCCCGGGAAAGCCGCGTCGCTGCTGCTCGTCGCCAACTGGGAAAGCGCGGTGAACCCCGCCGAGCTGGTGAGAATTGATCCGGCCACGGGCCGCCACGTCCGGCTGACGGACTTCAACGCCGAGCGCGCCGCGGAAATTGACTGGCAGCCGGTACGCCATTTCTGGTTCACCGCCAAAAACGGCAAGAAAATCCACAGCCTGATCGCGCTGCCCTCCGGCTTCGACGAGTCGAAGAAATATCCTCTGCTGGTGCTGCTCCACGGCGGGCCCCATGGGATGTGGCGTGACCAGTTTTTCCTGCGCTGGAACTATCACCTGCTGGCCACGCCCCCCTCCGGTGGCGGCTATGTCGTGCTGCTCACCAACTACACCGGCTCGACCGGGTTCGGCGAAAAATTCGCTCAGGAAATCCAGGGCGACCCCTTTGTCGGGCCGGCGGGCGAGATCAACGAAGCCGCCGACGAGGCCATCCGCCGGTTCGCGTTTGTGGACGGCAGCCGCCAGGCCGCCGGCGGCGCCAGCTACGGCGGGCACCTGGCCAACTGGCTCCAGGCCACCACCACGCGCTACAAGGCGCTGATCAGCCACGCCGGCCTCATCAATCTGGAATCGCAGTGGGGCACCAGCGACGTGATTTATCACCGCGAGGTGAACAGCGGCGGCCCGGTCTGGGAGCAGGGGCGCGTCTGGAAGGAGCAGAACCCTATCCGCTTCGCCAAAAACTTCCGCACTCCCATCCTGCTGACGGTGGGCGAACGGGATTATCGCGTTCCGCTGAACCAGACCATCGAAAACTGGAGCGTGCTGCAGCGGCTGCGCATCCCCAGCCGCCTGATCGTCTTTCCCGAGGCCAACCACTGGATCCAGCGCGGCGAAGACAGCCGCTTCTTCTACCAGGAAGTCCACGCCTGGCTGAAAAAATTCGTCTCTCCCACATAGCCCATGATCTATCGCTCGTACACGCCGGCGCCGCCGCTCTCGTATTTCGTGGAGGCCCTCTGGTATTACGCGGGGCTCACGTCCGCTCACCGGCGGGAAAAGCTGCTGCCCGACGGCGCCATGGAGCTTGTGATTGACCTGACCGAGATCCCCAAGAAGCTGCACGATAGCGCCCACCCGGAGCGGTTCACCACCTTCCGCAAATGCTGGATCTCCGGCATGCAGCAGGGCTTCCTGATCATTGGCAATGAGCCGGACTCTTCGATGATCGGAGCGCGATTCCGAACAGGCGGCGCTTTCCCTTTCTTTGGCTTTCCGATGTCCGAGCTCTCCTCCCAGGTCGTCGAGATGGATCTCATCTGGAAGCGCGACATCCTGGCTCTGCGCGAGCAATTGCTGGAGCAGCCTGCCGCCGAGGGGAAATTCGCGGTCCTCGAATCGTTCCTGATCGAGCGTGCGCGGCAGGGCCTGGCGGCAGACCACACGGTCAGTTTCGCGCTGAGACAGATCGCGGCTTCACCGGCGCCTTCGGTTCGCGAGCTTGCCGGCCGGATCGGGCTGAGCCAGAAGGGGCTGATTTCCCGGTTCAACAACCGGGTCGGCCTCACGCCCAAGGCCATTTCGCGAGTGTTCCGCTTCCAGCGCGTGATCCAGACGGTCAGCCGGAAGGAGCCGCTGGACTGGGCGGACCTGGCGGTGGCTTGCGGTTACTACGACCAGGCGCATTTCAACCATGAGTTCCGCCGGTTTTCGGGCCTGAGTCCCACCCAGTACCTGCACCGTACCGGCGGCGATTACCTGAACTGGGTGCCCGCCGATTAGCCACGCGCGGGCACATGGGGGTAAAGTTTTTACAATACACCGCCGTTCCCATCCACGATACTGGCCGCCACAAACCTTTCCGGGAAAACGCGCACACAACGGAGCGCGGCGGCGGGCGTTTTCTCGAACTACTGAAGGGGCCGCCGCGCCCTGTGCGCTTTGATCTGGAGAATGCATGCCTGAGAATGTGAACGTGTTCGCAGTTCTGGCCGCGGCGGTGTCAACGTTTGTCCTCGGCGGACTTTGGTATTCGCCGCTGCTGTTCGGCCGCGCCTGGCAGCGCGAAGTGGGTATTTCCGACGATCAGTTGGCCAAGGCCAACACGGCGAAGGTGTTCGGTTGCTCGTTCGTCTTTTCGCTGCTGATGGCCTTCAACCTGGCGATGTTTCTCGCCGATCCCAGCACCACCGTGAAATGGGGCGCTACCGCCGGCTTTCTGGCCGGATTCGGCTGGGTCACGCTGGGTCTGGCCGTGATCAGCCTCTTCGAACAGAAATCGTGGAAGTACATCGCGATCAACGGCGGATACATGACCCTCTCGTTTGTTGTTATGGGGACGATCCTCGGCGCCTGGCGCTAGGTTTGCTGACTGGGCTTCAGGCTGCTGAGTTGCGGGCCACCTCCCAACCCGGGAAGACCAACACCGCGGGATGGCATTTCAAGGCTCGTCCGAGAGTCTTGGCTCGCTCGACGCCCAGCCGGACGCGGTCGTTCTCAATGGCAGAGAGCGTCGCCTGGGGAATGCCTGTCAGCCTGGACAGCTCGTTCTGGCTGTACCCCTGTAACTCTCGAATGATGCGGACTGACTCCCCGACCGAGACGGCGATGCGCTTTCTGGCTGGACGAAAGGTCTTCATCCTATACTCTCCGATAGTCATGCGCTGTAATCTGAACCACCTGGAACAGCGTCTGTTCGGGGATCAGACGATAAATCACCCGGTACTGCCGGCCCAGGCGGGAGGACCGATACCCCTGCCATTCTCCGCCAAGGGCCTCATCGTGGAATCCCTTGATCAGCCGCAAGCCTGGTGGGCCAGAGATCACTGCGATGTCCTTCCACTTCTCGTATCGTTTCAAGATTTCACGGGCCAAAGTATCAAGCTGTTTGTCCACTCGACGGTGCTCCTCGATCCGCCACACACCGCAGTCTAGCACATATCCAATATGGTATGGGAAGGAATCGTTTGTTTTTGTGCCGTGTACGAATCGGCGCGTTGGATGCCGACTATACTTTCATCTGCGGCATCATCGGCGACGGAGCCATCCATGACGCCCGCTGCCTGATGAAACAACCCACGATTTGCCAAAGTCGGGCTAGGATGTGGCACAGGCCCGCCGCGGCGGCCCTGTGCGCGGGTTTCGAAGACGCTGGGCATGACGAAGGAAGGCAAAAAGACGGGGCGGCGGCAGCTCCCAACAACACTGTGGACGCGGCGGCAGGCCACGGGGTTTTTTCTGTTGCTGGCGGGCGCGGGGGACCACGCCCGGTTCGAGCTCACGCGGCCGCACATGGGGACTCGGTTCCGCCTCGTTCTGTATGCCCCGGACGAGAGGACCGCGGTTG
>JBKKAI010000439.1:0-3493 GCA_046714815.1 Terriglobia bacterium
GGCGGGCAATTCGCCGCGGCGAACCGCGCTCCCAGGTCAAGTGCGGAAACCTGGCCCCGGATCGTCAGCGGCGTGGCGGTAGCGCTGACGATCGTGCTGGCGCTGGCGTTTTCCTCGCGCCCGGCCGAAGCGGGCGACCCGAAGTTCGGCGATTTCGTCAAACACCTGGAGCGCGAGTACAAGCTCCAGCGCAAGAGCATTCCGTTTTTCTGGCTGGCCAAGGCGGTGGTCCGCGTCGCCAGCCCGGCCGGCGTCTCCCGCCTGGACCTGGCCATCTATGAAGACCAGGACCTGTCGTCGCTGGCCGGAGAAGCCAGGCTGCAGGAACGGGTCCACTCGTTCCTCGGCAGCGGATGGAAGCCGTTCGTTGAAGTACACTCGCCACGCAGCGGCGAGCGCGTCCTGCTCTACTCGCGCCCCCAGGGGAAGGACGTGGAATTGTTCATTCTCACCGTCGAGCGGAATGAGGCGGTGGCCTTGCTGACGCGCGTGAATCCGGAGGCGCTCAGCCGCGCCATCGCCAACCCGCCGGTCTGGGCGCGAAGCTTTCATTAAGAGTCGAAAGTCCAAAGTCGAAAAACTGGCGACTGCCGACTGACTCTCACGCTCCCATTTTCCGGATCTCATCGAACTCCGCTTGAGTGAGCGGCGAGACGGCGATGGGACGCATCATCTTAAACAGCTTCATGCCGGCGAGTTTCTCGCTGGCCTTCAACTCGGCCAGCGGTACGGGGCGGCGTAGCTTTTTCACTCCGCGCACGTCCACCACCCAGTTCTTCTTGTCCTTGATCTCGGGGTTCTGATAGGCGTCGCTGGTGGCTTCGAGCAGCGCCACCACCTGTTTTTCCGGCGCGGTATGGTAGCCGGCGAGGTGGTCGCCGCGCTTGATCTCGGCCAGGTAACACTGCGCCGCCGTGCCGAAGACGCCGTCCCAGGTTTCGGTTTTTGCCGGGAACAGCCGATCGAGATGGTAGTCCTCCGGATCGCTGAGAAAGAACCAGTAAGCCATGTGCGCGCCTCCCTGACGCGGGGCGACGCGGCGCGGCGGGTTGCCCGCCACGCCGCGGAAGCGATGGTATATAATACAATGCTCGGGCTTTAGACCTGCCGCGTGCGGAAGGCGGCCCCGAAAAAGGCTTTCCGGAATGTCCCTGACCAAAGCCGGACGGTATCAGATCATCGGTGAACTAGGCCACGGCGCGATGGGGGTGGTCTACCGGGGATTCGATCCCACCATCGGGCGCACCGTGGCCATCAAGACGGTGCTGCTCGATACCGGCGATCCTGAACTGATCAAGCGTTTCCGGCGCGAGGCGCAGGCCGCCGGCATTCTCTCCCACCCCAACATCGTGACCATCTATGACGCCGGTGAGGACAACGGCGTCTTTTACATCGCGATGGAGCTGGTGGAAGGGGAAACGCTGCAGCAGATCGTGGCGCGCGGCCCGCTGCCGATGGACCAGATGATGGCGATCGCCGAGCAGGTGAGCGGCGCTCTGGACCACGCGCACGCCCGCCAGATCATCCACCGCGACATCAAGCCGTCCAACATCATGGTTACCGGCGACACCGCCGGCGACACCGCCAAGGTGATGGATTTCGGTGTGGCCAAGATCACCAGCATGGGGATGACCAGCACCGGCCAGGTGCTGGGCACACCGTCTTACATGTCGCCGGAGCTGGTGAAGGGCGCCAACCTGGACGGCCGCTCTGACATCTTTTCGCTGGGTGTGGTGCTGTACGAGATGGTGACGGGTTCCAAGCCCTTTATCGGCGAAAACATCACCACGGTGATCTATAAGATCATCGGCGAACAGCCGGAGCCGCCCGCCGACATCAATCCCGCGCTGCATCCGGGCCTGAATTACGTGGTGCTGAAGGCGTTGGCGAAGAACCCGGCGGACCGTTATCAGAACTGCGCCGAACTGGTGGCCGACCTGAAGAACTACCGCGCGCTCTCCGACCAGGGGAAGGCCGCCGCGCGGGCGGCCATGGCGGCGCACACCTCGGCGCCACGCGAGAGCTCCGGGACGATGGTGGTGGCTCGGAAGGACCTGGGCCTGCCCGACACTCCGGGGGCGCCGGGCCGCGCGGGCGCCCGCAACGCGCTGCTGGCGGCGGCCGGTGTTGCCGCGCTAGTGGTGGGCGCGGCGGTGACCTGGAAGATGTGGGGTGGCAACGCCGGCCTTTCGGCGCCTCCCGAACGAATTGTAGTACCCGCGCCGGCCAAGCCCTCTCCGACGTTGCAGCCGGAAGCGGGTGGCGCCGCGGCGCCTCCGGCGTCTGGGCCCACAACGGCACCGGCGCCTGGGACAACGACGGCACCGGCGTCCGGGGCAGCGTCGGCTGCGGCGTCTCCGGCGCCCGCACCGACCGAAGCGGCGAAAGCGCCGCCGGTGGTCAGGAAAGCGCCGCCGGCCTCAGCCCCGGCCGGCCCTGGCGAAGTTGAGTTCCAGGTCAGCGCCAGCCACAATCCCGCCACCGTCCGCATTGACGGCAAGCATCGCGCCGAAACCCCGCACCGCTTCAGGCTGCCTGTCGGCCGCCATACCATCGAAGTGCAAAAAGATGGATTCCGCACGGAAACGCGTGAAGTCGAGTTCACCCGCAAAGGTCCTCTGTCGCTGATGTTCAGCCTCGCACCCAACCAGGCGGTGGTGGAGATTGTCAGCGACCCGGCCGGCGCGGAACTATTCGTGGATGGCCGGCGACAGGCCACCACCCCGGCGCGCGTCACCTTCGACTATGGCGAGCGACGTGTCACCGTTCGCAAGAACGGCTACCGGCCAGTGGACCGTACTGTGAAAGTCGGTGAGAATACGCCGGCGCGGATTCGCATCGAGCTCGACCCCGAACAGCCACCGCCGGCCCAAACCGCAGCCCGGCCGGCTGCCGTTACGCCTACCGGAGGAATCGGACGCATCGCGGTCCGCACCGTTCCTCCCGGCGCACGCGTGATCCTGGATGGCAAGCCTACCGACTATCGGACACCGGTGAATTTCCAGGTCGGCGCGGGGAAACATAAGATCACCGTCGAGC
The DNA here is from genome assembly GCA_046714815.1 of Terriglobia bacterium. Classification (GTDB taxonomy): domain Bacteria; phylum Acidobacteriota; class Terriglobia; order JAJPHL01; family JAPKYU01; genus JBKKAI01. The sequence continues at coordinate 3,040 of JBKKAI010000439.1, forward strand.
ACCAGGGGTTTCCGCCGAAGAGCGCCGACGTGGTGGTGCAGAAAGACCAGACCGTTCAGCTTGATGTGGGTCTGGGAACCGAAGCCAGGAAGCGCCGCCGCTTCCCGCTCTTCCGCTGATTGGACTAATTCTCTTTCAGCAGGCGCACCAGCGCGGCATGGTTGTCCAGCACCCAGTCGGCGCCTGCCAGATGCGCGCGTGCGAGCGTCGTCGCCAGCGCCACCGAGGGGCAGCGGGGGGCGCGCGCCGCGGTGATGCCCATCGGCGCGTTTTCTACCACGAGCGCTCGGCCGGCCGGGAGCCCCAGCTTTTTCAACCCTTCGACGTAGGGATCGGGGAAGGGCTTGCCGCGCGCCACCGACGTTCCGCTGACGACGATCGGGAACCACTGCCCCAGCCCGCCCGGGCCGCCGTCCACCGCCTACTCATTCAAGCACATATCGAGACTCTGCTC
>JBKKAI010000440.1:0-4472 GCA_046714815.1 Terriglobia bacterium
CTCTGGGCCTTCGCAGGGCGCTAGCCGGGGGCGCGGCGAACCCGGAGCGCAACGCTCGGGTTCGTCCCGCCCGATCCGGAACAGGGCCCTGTTACAATCATTGCCATCCTGGAAGGAAAGCCCATTCGGTGGTACGCTCTTTATTGCTACCAGTTGGAATAACCATGCCGCTTCGGAAGACCGCCATAGCCGTTCCGGGTGATCTGCTCGCCGCCGTCGATCGCGCCGCCCGCCAGCGTCACGAGTCTCGGAATAGATTCGTGACACGGGTGCTTCGATATGCGGTTCGCGCGCGGCGAGACGCCGAGATTACACGGCGGCTGAATGATCTCTTCGCAGGACCAGAGTTCGCGGAGCAACAAGCTCGCGAGGCGTCCGAGCTCGATGCGATCGGAACGCCATGGCCTGATGAACGCTGGTGATTCGCCAGGGAGAGGTCTACTGGCTCCATTTTGGAGCCGCAGAAGGCTCGGCCCCGGCAGGCCGTCGGCCCACTCTCGTCGTCCAGCATGATCGGTTCAATCGAAGCACCATTTCGACAACCGTCGTCGCTGCCATCACGACGAACCTTCGGTTGGGAGCCATGCCGGGGAACGTTCGCCTTCGGCGCGGTGAAGCGGGACTCCCGCACGCAAGCGTCGTGAATGTCACACAGATCCGAACCATTGATCGGACCCGACTCGTCGAACGAGTCGGCGTTCTGAGCGATTTCAGAATGCGCGATGTCCTCAAAGGACTGGCTCTGCTGTTCGGTACGGAGGAGGTGGCCGACGCGAACGTGCCGCCAAGCCGATGAGCCCATCCAGCCCATCCATCAATCGCCAGGAAACGCAAAGAGAGCCTTGCGGCACTCTTTGCGGCCACTGACATAGACAACGCGCAGGCCATCGGCGGCGGCAGTATCGTCAAGGGGCGGTTTGCAAAGTGCCGATGAGGGAGCGGGCCGAGGCGATGTTGTGCTCGCGGCAGTATTGCTCGATTTCGGCGGCGATGCGGGTGGTGGCGCGCGGGTCGGCGTAAGAAGCGGTTCCCACCTCGACCGCCGAAGCGCCCGCCACCAGGAACTCGAGCGCGTCGCGGCCCGTGCTGATGCCGCCGATGCCGATGATGGGCAGGCGCACGGCCTGCGCCGCCTGGTACACCATGCGCAAGGCGATGGGCTTGATGGCCGGGCCGGAAAGCCCGCCGGTGAGGTTCGAGAGGGCGGGGCGGCGCGTGTCCAGGTCAATCGCCAGCCCCACAAACGTGTTCACCAGCGACAGCGCGTCAGCGCCGGCCTCCGCCGCGGCGCGCGCGAAGGGCACGATGTCGGTGACGTTGGGCGAAAGCTTGACGATGAGCGGACGCCGGGTGGCGCGGCGCGCCGCCGCCGTCACCTCGTGGGTCAGCAGCGGGTCGGCGCCAAAACTGATGCCGCCCTTCTTCGTATTCGGGCAGGAGACGTTGAGCTCATAGCCGGCCAGGCCCTCGGCGCCTTCGAGAATCCGGATCACCTCGACGTAGTCTTCGGTGGCGCAGCCGAAGACATTGGCGAAGACCGCGGCCCGGCAGCCGCGAAGCTGCGGCAGCTTCTCGCGCACGAACGCTTCCGCGCCGATGTTCTGCAGGCCGATGGCGTTCAGCATCCCCGACGCGGTTTCCACCAGGCGCGGCGCGGGATTGCCGGCCATCGGCTCCCGCGACAGCCCCTTCACCACCAGTCCGCCCAGCTGATTCAAGTCCAGCAGGTGAGCGAACTCGACGCCGTACCCGAACGTGCCGCTGGCCGCGATCACCGGGTTGCTCAGGCGTACGCCGGCAATCTCGGTGGTCAGATCCGGAGTCATCGGGGTGCGGAGTGACCCGGAGCGTACTGGGGTTGCGGAGTGCGGAGCGGGGAATGGTTGGAGTTCAGAGCTTCCCCTTGGACGCGGCCGGCAGCCAGCGCCGGAGCGTTGATTCCCAGCGCGGCGGCCATGGTCACGGCCAGGTCGGCCGGCGAGGCCAGGTCGTAATACATACCCGGCCGAAACGGCGCGCCGAAAAAGATCAACGGCACGTGTGTATCGTAAGACCACGGCGTGCCGTGGGCGGTTCCCTTGGGGTTGTCGCTGAGTTCATACATCCAGAACGGCTTGAACACCAGGTAGAGGTCGCCGCCGCGCTCGTGGTGATATCCGCGGCAGACCTTGCCGATCAGCTCGGGCCCGGGCGCGCAGCCGGCCAGCTCGCGGCGCGTAAAGACGGCGGCAAAGCCGCCCATTTCCATCAGCGCATCGCCGGCACGCCGCGCCACATCGGCGGGGTTGAGTTGCTTCTTGCGGATTAGCGCCTGGTTCAGGTAAAGGTGGGGAACGGTGTAACTCTCCACCCACTTTTCATCACCCGCTCCGGCATAGGCCTTGCTCAGCGCGGACTCGATCCGCGCCGTCACAGTCTTGTTGGCGATCCGCCCGGCATCGAGCCGAGCTTCGTGCGCCACCTCGGGCATGGGAGCGATGCCGTGGTCGGCGCTGACGGCGATCCAGACGTTGGCGAGGCCGACGCGGGTGTCAAGGAAGCGCAGGAACTCGGCGATGGAGCGGTCGGCGCGCAGGATGGTGTCCCGCGTGCGGGGTGAATCGGCGCCGAAATCATGCCCCACCAGGTCCGTGGCGGAGATGCTCAGCGAAAGCAGGTCGGTGATGCCATCGGCGCCCAGCTTCTCGTTTTCGACGGCCAGGCGGGCCATGGCGAACTGTACATCGGTCAGGAACGGAGAATCGGTCACCAGTTTCGACAGCTTCTCGCGCGCCGCGGCGTCGCCCGCCGCCGGAAACGTCAGGAACGCTTCCCCCCGGGGATTGTCCACCGGCAGCCACGGCTTGCCTGCGTACCGCTCCGCCCAGTTCTGCGCGTTGAAGTGGTTCACCCAGGCCGGCAGCTCCTTCATGTAATACGTGGAGCTGAGGGCGTAGACCGTTTTGGTGTCGAACCAGTAGGCGGCGTTGGCGCTCTTGCCGCCGGGCAGGATCGCCGAGCGAGCCTTGGGTGCGATGGAGATGACGCGGCCGCGGCCGCCGGTGGCCATGCGCAGCTCATCGGCCAGCGCCGAGCCGATCAGCCAGTGTGGCGACGCGCCGGGCGACGCCGGCTCGGCGCCGAGCAGCTTTTCATCGCGGTCCTGGTCGGCGGTGGTGCGGCGTCCCCCCGCGCGGTCGAACCACTCGTTGCCGATGATCCCGTGCGCGTCGGGATAGGCGCCGGTGGAGATAACGGCGTGGCCGGGGGCGGTCAGCGTCGAGGCGTAAGGATAATGGCAGTTGGCGAAGACGGCGCCGCGCTCGACCAGCAGCCGGAATCCGCCCGGCACAAACGAGGCCCGGTGCCGCGTCAGGTATTCCTGGCGGAACTGGTCCATCACCAGCAAAACCACCAGCTTGGGCCGCTCGGCCGCCCAGGCACCTATAGACCCGAAACCGGAAAGCAGGCATGACAGGACGGGAAGAACCCACCGGAAGCGAATCATCTGACGCAGCGTAGCACAGGCATTCCTGCCTGTGCCCGGGTTTTTCCCAAGTGCGTCAACAAAACCAGCACAGGCCGCAATGCCTGTGCGACTACGCCGGCGTTTTCGGGTATGATGCAAAGTCGCATCCCATGCCAATCCGCGAAAAAGCGCAACTGATGAGCGGGTCGGAGATTGACCGCACCCTGACCCGGCTGGCCCACGAGATCATCGAGAAGAATGACACGCTGGACAGCGTGGCGCTGATCGGCGTGCGGCGCCGTGGCGTCCCGCTGGCGGAGCGGCTGGCGGAAAAAATCGGGCAGCTCGCCGGGCGCAAAATCCCGGTGGGCATCCTCGATATCACCTTTTACCGCGACGACCTCTCGACGGTGGGCCAGAAACCGCTGCTGCAGGCCAGCGAGATCCCTTTCTCCATCACCGGCCAGGACATCATCCTGGTGGACGACGTGCTGTATACGGGCCGGACAACGCGCGCCGCGCTCGACGCGCTGTTCGACCTGGGGCGCCCGCGCCGGGTGCAATTGCTGGCGCTGATTGACCGCGGCCACCGCGAGCTGCCCATCGAGGCGCGCTATGTCGGCAAGTACGTCGAGACCACCGACCGGGAGATCATCGAGGTGAAGCTCCAGGAAGTGGACCAGAACGAGCGGGTGATGATGGTGGAACGGGTGGACGATTGATTTGAAGTGGTTTTGTCATTGACGATTGAAAAGCTTCCGTCGCCGATGAATCCGGTTCGTCAATGACAAAATCGTCAATGAGAAAATGAGAAAGGGCCTTCTCGGCATCGAAGAGCTGGCGCCGGCGGCGATCCAGGCGGTGATGGAGCGCGCCCGGCACTACAAGCCGCAGCAGCGCACCCCGCAAAAGCTGGACCGCCTCCGCGGCAAGACCATCGTCAACCTGTACTTCGAGGCCTCCACGCGCACCCGCACGTCATTCGAGCAGGCCGCGCGGCCGCTGGGCGCCGACACGCTGAACA
>JBKKAI010000441.1:0-3789 GCA_046714815.1 Terriglobia bacterium
TCCCAAAGCCACAAGTTGAAGAGTCCACAAAGAAAACCAGGCGATTCGCAACGCCCTCTTCGTGAACTTCTTGCCTTTCCAAGGACCCACCAGGACTTGCCTCGGAGGCTCTATCGCCTGCCTGAACCGGGCACGATCCACTGGATCTGCACAAGGTGACGGACCGCCTGGAATTCCGGGTCTCCGGTCACGACCAGGGCATTCATGCGCACTGCCGTCGCGACCGCAAACGCATCCCCGTACGAAATCGGATACTGTGCCTTCAGGCGCGCCGCCTCGATCACGTCGTCGAACGCATTCGAAACCAAGGTGATCGGCAACGATGTCAGCCCCGTTCGAAAACGCTCGGCCTCGGCCAGCGAGGCCTTGCGCGCGCGCATGTAAAACACCTCGCCGACGTTCACCTCGTTCATCAGCAGCGGCTGCCGAAGCTGCCGCGCCTGCTGCAGCATGCTCTTAACGGCTTCGAACCCGCTTTCGCGGTTGTAAAACGCGATCAGCGCGAAAGAGTCGAGCAAGCTTCTTTTCTTCCCGTTCACGTTCCTCTCTCTTCTCCTGCATCAGCGCCTCCACGTACGACACGGGATGCTCAGGGTCTCGAAAACTGCCGCAGGCAGCCTCGATGGGGTCGGCGGGCACGGCTTCAATGACTACTTCGCGCTGGTTGCGCAGCCACACCATGGCCCTGGCCCCCGGTTTCAACCCGATCTTCCGGCGCATTTCCGCCGGAATCACCACTTGCCCCTTCGCGGATGTCCGCACGATCGCCATGGTATAACTCCCGATGAGCGTAGTTTAACACAGATTGGCTGATGTTTAACTATTCCACCTTCTGTTTAACATTCGGTTGGGGATTTCCAAGTCGAACATTCTCAGCCTGGCCCAAAATGCTGAAGGGCTTTTCGCCGCGTGCCTTGGCCACCACGGTTTCCAGCCATTCCAGGTTGACTAGCCCGGATTATTCATGAATAATCCGGACTAGCGGCGGCCACGGTCTTCTCCGGGATCTTGAACCTGTTCCGGGCCGGCAGTGTGGCCGCGGTCCTCTTTTTCATCGTACCGCCCCTTGTTTGTACAAAAGAATGTACATCAGTCGAGGACGCGGCGAAGCTCGGCGCCGAGCGCGGCCTGCCACTCGGGGTCCAGAGGCGCGCCATCGCGGGTGAGATAGAACACGTCAATCGCCTTTTGCCCCTGGGTGTCCACCAGCACCACTTCGATGTTGCAGCCGTGCGCGGAGAGGACGTTGGCGATGCGGTAGAGCAGGCCGTGGCGGTCGCGGGTGATCACTTCGAGCAGCGTGCTCGAGGCCGAGGCCTCGCTGTCGAAGCGGATGCGCGTCTCCACGCGGTAACTGGCGCGGCCCAACGCCGGGCGCTCGGCGCGGCCCTCGATCAGCTTCGCCACGTCCACCTGGCCGAGGATCGCATCCTTCAACGTGTCCAGCAGGCGGTCGCCCTCGTCGGGGTTGAGCTCGAGCGTGCGGTGCAGGTCGGTGAAGCGAAAGGTGTCGAGCACGGTGCCGGCGCGGTTGGAAAAGGCTTCGGCCGCGACGATGTTCATGCCGAACGCCGACAGCGTTCCGGTGATGGCGGCGAACAGAAACGGATGGTCGGACGTCAACACCAGCAACTGGTGATGCGCGCGGTGGTGGGCCAGCGAAAGCCGCACCGGTTGCTGCGCCAATTCCTGCGCCAGCCGGAAGTGGCCGAGGATTTCGGCCGGCGTGTGCGTCTTCAGGTAACGGCGGGGAAAGCCCTCGAGGAACGCGGCCACCTCGGGACGGAACACCATGCCGGCCTCGCCGGGCGTGGTGCGATCGGTGTCCAGTTGCCGGTTCAGCTCGTTGTGCGCGGCCAGGAAAAGCTGGAGCAGGCTTTCCTCTTTCCAGGGCGTCAGCGCGCCGGGGTTCACCGACTTGATGTCGGTGTAGGTCACCAGGCAGAGCATCTTCAGGCGCTCGGCGGTGGCGGCGCGCGTGGCAAATTCGCGCACCACCGCGGGGTCGGAAATGTCGCGTGTGCTCATGGTGGAGGACATCAGCAGATGGTTCTCCACCAAAAAGCGCACCACCTCGCGCTCCTGCTCCGCCAGGCCCAGCCGCTCGAGCACGGGATCGAGTAGGCTGAGCGAAGCCCGGACATGGTCGCCCTCGGCGCTCTTGCCGAGGTCGTGGAACAACAGCGCCAGCGCCAGCAATTCGGGCTGATCGAGCTCCTCGAACAGGTCGGCGAACATCGCCGCGGCGGGCGGGCGGCCGTCGTGCTTCTCGCTTTTCTCGTTCCGGCCGGCCGGGTCGCGCTCGGCCGCCTGCCGCAGGCCGTGCAGGTTCTTGATGGTGAGCAGCGAGTGCTCGTCCACGGTGTACTTGTGGTAGAGGTCGCGGATCACCAGCGACTCAATCAGCCCGAACTCGGGAAACAGCGCGCCCAGAAGACCTAGTTCGTGCATCGCGGCCAGCGCGGCATAGGCGTGTGGCAGCGCCAGAATGCGGCGGAAGCGCGGCCACAGGTCGGCGGCGTGCCGGGCCCAATCGGCGGCTTCCGGCAGGTGGCGTTGCAGGCGCCGCTCGGTTTCCAGGCTCAACGCCACGCCGTGCCGCGCCTGGAACTCGAACAGCTCGAGCCAGAGTGAGGGGTCCCGCTGCGCATTCATGGGATTGCGCAGAAAGGCCTCGCCGCCGTGCACGGCGAAGTCGGCGTTCGACACGCGCTCCTGCCGTTGCTGGAACCACTGGGACAGCATCGAGCGCGGCGCGGCCGACTGGCGGACCGCCTGCAGGGCCAGGCGATGGATGCCGCGCGCGTGACGGAAGTAATGGCGCATGAACTGTTCGGCGCCCAGCGGCACGGCGGCGGCTTCGTCCGGTTCGTGGTGCGCGTGCGCCGCCACCTGCTCCTGCATGTCGAACGTCAGCACGTTGACGTCGCGGCCGCCCAAAAGGTGCAGGTGGCTGCGCGCGGCCGCCAGGAATTCGAAGGCCGCCGCGATCTCGCGGCGCGCCACCTCCGGCAGTTCGGTCCGCTCCGGCAGGCCCTTTTCGTCGGCGCGCAGGATGGTGGCCAGCCAGCAGGCCAGTTGGTAGTCGCGCAGGCCGCCGGGCGCCTCCTTCACGTCGGGCTCCAGGTGGAAGATGGTCTCGCCGAACTTCTTGTGGCGCAACTCGGCCAGCCCGGTCAGGTTGCGCAGCAGCGCGGTGCGTTCGCGCTGGACCAGCCGCGGGACGGTTTCCTTCATCAGCCGCGCAAACAGCGCCGCATCCCCGGCCAGAAATCTGGTGTCCAGCAGCGACACGCTGAACTCGGTGTTCTGCGGGTCGAGCGATCCGCATTCCGCCAGCAACCGCACCGAGTGTCCCAGCCGCAGCCCCGCATCCCACAGCTCGCGCAGGAATTCGGCGATCTGCTCCTTGCTGATTCCCTGTCCCACCTGGCGCGCGAACAGCAGCAGCAGGTCCACGTCGGAGTGGGGAAACAGCTCCTGGCGGCCGTAGCCGCCGACCGCCGCCAGGCAGAAGCCGAGCGGCGCGCCGGTGTCTTCACAGAAGCAGCGGCGATAGGCGGCGAGCACCAGGTCGTCCACCGCCGCGGAGCGCCCGCGCACCAGCGTCAGGCCATCCCCGCCGGCCTGAAACTTTTCCTGCAGCCCGGCCAGCTTGCGCCGGTAGACAGGGATCGCTTTCGATTTCGCGGGCGAGGCCCGCTCGGTGGTCTTCATCGTCTTTCCCAGGCAACTTTTCCCAGGGCAAACCGGCGGACACCCCGCCGGGATTCTTCAGTTCATCACAGG
>JBKKAI010000442.1:0-6451 GCA_046714815.1 Terriglobia bacterium
CACTACCGGGCAGCCGCCGCCTGACATTGACGTGCGACCTGCTCGACCGTAAAGGCTCTTAGTTTGTCTTCCAAAAGTTGCCGCATTGTGTAAGCCTTTCGCTGTTTCCAAGACGGCTGTATCGGTAAACTCAGCCACGCTATCCAAGCTTACCACTTGGGCCGGCGGCCTCCATGCAGAACATCATGGCGGGACGCCGGTCACGAACCCCGCGGGATAAACTCGGCTGGAAATGGGGCGGGCCACGGGAGGCAAACCGCGGCAGGCTGATTGACACCAACAGTCCGTTATCCTAAACTTCGCAAAGACTGAAACTTGCGGGCTTATTCGCGTTGTCCCCCGAGCGTGGGGGCGTCCTGTCGCGTCTGGCTTCCAGGGATGAGGAAGCGCAATGAAGCAGGCCCTGTCGGTTAACAGCACGATCTCGCATTACCGGGTCCTCTCCCGGCTTGGCGCCGGCGGCATGGGCGAAGTGTACCTGGCCGAAGATCTGAACCTGCGCCGCAAGGTTGCGCTCAAGGTGCTCTCGGCCGAATACACCCAGAACGACCAGCGGCTGCGGCGTTTTGAGCAGGAGGCCTACGCGGCCTCCGCGCTGTCGCATCCCAATATCCTGGTGGTCTACGAGATCGGCTCGGAAGGCGGAACGCATTTCATCGCCGCCGAGTTCATCGAGGGCCTGACGCTGCGCCAGCGCATGGCCCGCGAGCGGCCGGGCATTGGCGAGGTCCTCAACATCGCCGGCCAGGTGGCCACCGCGCTGGTGGCGGCCCATAAGGCGGGCATCGTCCACCGGGACATCAAGCCCGAGAACATCATGATCCGCGAGGATGGCTACGTCAAACTCCTGGATTTCGGTCTGGCGAAGCTGATCGAGCAACCGCTGGTCGAACCGACCGGGCGCGAAGAAACCGCCGGCGTTGACACGCAGGCGGGAACGGTGATGGGTACGGTCAGTTACATGTCGCCGGAACAGGTGCGCGGCAAAGAAATGGATGCGCGCACCGACGTCTTCAGCGTGGGCATCGTGATCTATGAGATGGTCACGGGCCAGCGGCCGTTTGCGGGCGAATCGTCCGGGGACGTAATGGCCGCGATCCTGACGCGGGAACCGGCGCCGCTTGTCCGCTATCAGCTCGATACTCCGAGTGAGCTCGAGCGCATCGTGAGGAAGGCGCTGCGTAAAGACCGCGAGGAACGCTACCAGACCTCCAGGGAGCTGCTGATTGACCTGAAAACTCTGCGCCAGGAGTTGGAGATTGACGAGCGAATCAGCCGTCTGAGCGAATCCGGCATTGGACCGCGGGCGCCGATGGAGAGTGGCGCCGTCCCCGGCGCGCCGGCGGCAGCCGGGGCGAAAGCTCCGGGTCACCTGCCGGCGGCCGTGACGGGCCTCACGGGCGACGAAGCGATGGCCGAGCCGCGGCGGCCCACTCCCGCGACTGTCGCCGGCAGGATCCGGCGGCATAAACTTGGCGTTCCGCTGGCCGGCGTGGCGTTGGTGGCCGCGCTCTTCGGCGGCGCGTACGTGCTGCACAAGGTCCTTCACCGCGGCCCGCCGCCCGCTTCCCCGGCGGCCATGCGCACCATCCTGTTGACGAATACGGGCAAAGCGCAACTCGCCGCCATGTCACCCGACGGGCAGTACGTCGCCTATGTTCAGGGCGAGGCCACGGATCAGAGCCTCTGGATGAGGCAGGTTTCCACCGCCGGCAATGTGCAGGTGATTCCTTCGGCCCAGGCCCAGTACTGGGGCCTGGCTTTTTCGCCGGAGGGCAATTTCATTTACTACGTCCGCGCCGAGAAAGATACCCCGCGGACGGGCGTGCTGTTCCAGGCGGCAACGTTGGGCAGCGACTCGCGGAAACTGCTGGAAGATGTAAGCAGCCCGATCTCCGTCTCCCCGGATGGCCGGCGGCTGGCCTTCATGCGCGCTTTGGGAGAACGCGGAGAAATGCACCTCATGGTGGCCAACAGCGATGGCAGCGGTGAGCGCAAACTCGCCACGCTCCGCGCCGCCGGGTTCCTCCCGGAGCATGGCCCGGCCTGGTCACCCGACGGCCTGAGAATCGCCTTCGCCGATGCCCGAACCGACGCGGGCGGCGCTTACAGCCTGCTCACGGAAATACCGGTTGAGGCGGGGCCGAAAAAGGTCCTTTCATCGCTGAAGTTATACCATCCACAGCAGTTGGCCTGGCTTTCCGACAGCAGCGGGTTGCTCTTTATCGGGCAGGAGCGCCCCACCGCCTTCGCTCCCCAGATCTGGCGCGTCTCCTATCCGGGCGGCGAAGCGCGCCGGCTCACGCAGCAATTGGATAATTACTCGAGCCTCAGCCTGAATCGCGACTCCACCGCCATGGCCGCGGTCCAGTGGCGGGCCCTCTCCACGATATGGTTTACGCCGGTTGGCGGCCCGGCCGCGGCCACCCAGGTCCAGTCGCAAATCGGCGCCATTAACGGAAAATACGGCCTTGCCTGGATGCCCGACGGCCGAATTGCATACACCTCGAACGTCAGCGGGAATTGGGTCATCCTGGCCAGCAACGCCGATGGAAGCGACCAGAAACAACTGACCCTGGAAGCCTTCGGGGATTACGATCCGGCGGTCACACCCGACGGACGGTACCTGGTTTTCGCCTCCAACCGCGGCGGCGGCCGCGGCATCTGGCGGATGGACCTGGGAGGCGGCAACCTCAAACAACTCACCCAGGGCAGCCAGGACTGGATGCCGCACTGCTCCCCGGATGGAAAATGGATTGTTTTCGCGTCGCTGGCCGGCGGCAAGCGCACCATCTGGAAGGCGCCGATTGATGGCGGCCCGCCGGTGCAATTGACCGATCGGTTCTCGAACCAGCCCGTTTTTTCCGCCGACGGAAAATCTGTCGCCTGCTTCTATTCGGACGAGCGGCCGGGCTCGCATCTGCGAATCGCCATTATTCCGGCCGCGGGCGGCCCGCCGATGACGCTGCTCGATCCGCCGGCGACCGCCGAAACCCTGATCACCAATATTCGCTGGATGCCCGACGGCCGCGGCATCGCATACGTGGATACGCAGGCGGGCGTCTCGAACATCTGGAGCCAGCCCCTCGACGGCGGCCCACCGGGGAAGCTGACCCACTTCACCTCCGAGCGAATTCTCAAGTTCGACATTTCGCCCGACGGGAAACGAATCGCCTGCGCCCGCGGTGGAAACAGCAGCGACGTGGTCCTCATCAGCGATTTTCGGTAGCCGTGCCGCCGCGAAACCTCAAGACGACAGTCCACCTCACGCCCGCGATTGCCGCCGTTCTTCTGCTGGCCTCCATGCGTCCCGCCGCGGCCGCCCCGCCGAATTTCTGGAGCGCCTGCGGCGCGGCAGCCTGCGATTCCGCCGCCATCGAGCGGTTTTACGAAGAATATTCGCGCATCCACTCCACGGCGGTGGCGCCCGAGCGCGGCGGCCGGGACCGCGAACTGGAGCGCCTGGCAGGCGGCCCGCACGCGGTTGACCCGCTGCTGAAGGCTTTTCTCAACGCGGGATACACCATCCACAGCGCCGATATCCGCGACTTCAGCAAGCACCTCCATGATCCCGGCGCCGTCTGGCTCTATACCGAGCCACAATTCGCGGGTGCGGTGAGACAGTTTCGAACGGGCAGCGCCATGTTGCCGGGCGATGCCGCTTATCGGTCCATTCGCGTCGGCGCCAGAGTCTACGCGCAGTTGTACAGCGCGGGTGAATACGCCGGGGCGCGGCTGGCCGCCTATTCCAGCATCGCCAACCTGGCGGAAGCCGGCTTCCCTTTCGCTCCGCGCTCGCTGAAGCTGGCGGGGCGGGCCGAGATTACCGTCACGCCCGTCCACAGTCCCGAAACCCGCAAGGGCGCGCAGCCGCCGGTTATCGGCGTGGCCGCGCGGGTCAGCTTGACGAACCTGGATGTTGATCTGGCCACGCTGCGCCAGCAGTGCGATACGCCCTGTTACGACAGCTCCTGCCCGCCCGATGCGGGTTTCTTCTACGACCCCGTGTATCCGGTCTATGACCCCAAAGCGGCGGACCGCGCCTGGTTTGGCAAGTGGCCGATGCAGTTGATGATCAACACCAGCTATTTCAAGCTCTGCCAGCGGGGCAGGTACCACCAGGCGCGGTGCGCCAACAGCTCGGGACTCATGGTGAAGGACGGGCGCAAGCTGCTCGACGAAAATGTGAGAGATGATTTCGGCAACCTGCTCGATGCCATCGTTTTCTGGCAGGATGGCCGCGTGGAACTTTTCTTGAACAATGACATTCCCAAAGACTTGAGCCGGGCCGAAGTGGCCCTGGGCGGCAACTGGTTTTTTGACGGCGAGCGATATGAGTGCGGCGCCTGCCACGGCCCGGACACCCGGCAGCCACGGACGGCGCTCGGCCTCGACGAAGACAATCAAACCCTGATCATTGTCGTGATCCAGCCCGGCAACGCCGCCCGCGGCCAGAGCCTGACCGGCCGCGAGCTGCATGCGCTGATGAGGCAAATGGGTGTGGCGCGCGGATTCATGCTCGACGGCGGCGGATCGAGCCAGTTCGTTTATGTGCGGGAAGGCGGCGAGCCGGTGTGGGCCGTGCCGCCCGGCGACCGGGAAGGATACCGGCCGATCCCCAGCGCCTTTGGAATTGCCGGCCGCAAGGACCTTCCGGCCGCCGGCCGCTAATTTCGGGTCTTGCGCTTGGAACTTGGAACTTCTTACATATATTGCTGCACGGAGTCGAACCGCAGGCGTTCTTCCATCTCCACATCCATGCGGCGCAGGCGCCGGGCCATGATTTTCAGGATTTCGAGCGAGGTCTGCGGCCGCTCGAAGAGCAACTCGCGGAAATCCTCGGCGCGAATCTTCAACAGCCGGCAGGGTTCGAGAGTGGTCACCGAGGCGGAGCGCGGCTCGGAATCAAGCAACGCCATCTCACCGAAGCATTCACGCTCGCCCAGTTCCGCCAGCACGACCTCGCTGCCGGGCTGGCCGCGATGCACCTTGAGGCGCCCCTTCACCACGACGTAGAGTTCGTCGCCGGCGGCCCGCTCTTCGAAAATTGTACTCCCCGCTTCCACTTCCATTTCTTCGGCAATTTCGGCGAGGCTGGCCAGTTGCTCGCCCTCGAGCGAGGAGAACAGCGGGACGGATTTCAGGAACAACACTTTTTCAACAGTCAGCAGCATAGAGACCTCCTCAGGCGGCCCCCCGGAGCGTAACCGCGCATTTGCGTCCCGCAACACCATTTCCACCGAACGTCGAACGCGCGGATCGGTGTCCTGGGCCATCGGCGCCAGGCGCGAAACCGCCTGGTTTCCAAGCAACTGCCAGACCGCGCGCACGGCGATTTCACGGACCATCGGCGCCGAATCGAGCAGGCTCTTCTCGACCAGCGGTAAATACTCGGGGAAGCGGCCGCCGCTCAGAAGCAGCACCGTGGCGGCGCGCACCGTCGAAAACCTGTGGCGGATCAGGTCCGGCAGCACCTGCTCGAACTGGGCATCGGGGGGAACGTCCTGTTGCGCCTCCGACTCGATGTTGTGGGCCAGCCGCTGCCCCAGTCCGCCCGGCACGACGTATTCGAGCGCTTCGAGCGCGTTCGCCCGTCTACGCGAATCTCGATCATCCACGCCGCGCGCCACCTCGCGGACGCGCGCGGCGTCGTGCAGAAGGGCGGCGGTCCGCAGTACGCGCCGGCGCATCCAGCGGTTCTCGCCGAGCATCTCGTCGGCCAGCCATCTTCGCGCCTCCTCGACCGCCGCCGAGCCTGTTACCCGGCGGCTGCCCGCTTCCGGCAAATCAGTGCGCAGGGCCAGCAGAGCGTTCCGGCGGGCCAGGTTTTCTTCCAGCCGCTCCAACTCGGCGAATGCGAAGGCTGACAACGGCGCGCGGATCGGCTCCGGCACCTCGTGTTGCCCGGCCAATCGCTCGATGGCTTTCAGGGCTTCCTCGCGGTTGGCCAGATCCTCTTTGGCCAGAACCTCCACCAGGTGAGGAAGCGCTTCGATGCGGTTCAGCCGGCCAAGCACGTGAGCGCTCAACCGCACCACCCCGTTCGCCTGGGAATGCGTCGGATGGGGACTGATCGCCGCCACCAACCGCTCAAAGACGGCATGCGGCTCTCGGGCCGCGATGGCCAGGAGGGTGCGCCGGCCCTCACGCCGGAACGTTTTGACGCGGCTGATTACCTGCAACAGCAGCGGCACCGATTCGGCGCCGCCCACCTGCTCGAGCGAACGCAGCGCGCGCAACCGCGGCTGCGGCGCGCCGTCCTCGAGCAGCTTCAGCAGAAGTGGCTGTGCCAGTTCGGGGGGAAACCAGGCCAGGGCATAGGCTGCCGAGGCACGCCGGTGGGGATCCTCGGACCGTGCCATCTGCTCCACCTCGGGCAGCAGCTCGGTGGCGGGTACTTCTTCCAGCCTCATCAGCACCGCCATCGCGTTGGCCCGGACGCGGTCGGCCG
>JBKKAI010000443.1:0-5615 GCA_046714815.1 Terriglobia bacterium
CGCCAGGCGCTCGGCAACGTCGCGCCGCAACCGCTCCGGTTCCAGGGCCACCCAGAGCCAGATCTGCGTATCGAGGAGGTATTTCAATTTCGCAGCGCCTCCCAATCCTGCGGATCGGAAGCGGGCGACTCGATATCGCCGATGATTCGGCCGGTTCCCTTCATGTAACCGAGTATGCTTCTGTTGCGGCGCTCGGCAGCCTCGATGGGAACAACCCGGGCGAGTGGCTTTCCGCGCTTTGTGACTGTGATGGGCTGGCGCGACTTCCGGACGCGCTCCAGCAGGGCCAGGCAGGTAGCCTTGAACTCCGAAACCGAGACGGTTCTCATGACCCCATCTTACGACAAATGACCATGGTCAGGCGACACCATTTCGGTACGACCGTGACCTGCGAGGGCGCGGACGGACCTGCCTGCCGTGATTGTTTGCCACTGAGGCACGGCGGACCAGGAGCGGAAAGAAGGCGAGGACGATGACTTCGGCGGAGTTGAACAATGAGGCGGCGAATCAATCGTGGCTGCTGCTGAGGCTCTCGAGCAGGCCGATGTTGGCGGCGGCGACGTTGTCGCGCGCGGTGTTTTTCACCAGGTACATGGCTTCATCGGCCAGCCGCACCAGTTCGTTCTTGGTGCGGGCGTCGGTGGGGAAACAGGCCAGGCCGAAGCTGGCGGTGAGCTTGAGGTTCAGGCCCTCGTCGCGGAGGAACACGGCATCGTTGAGCAGCCGCCGCAGGCGGCGGGCGGCGTTCATCGCCGCCTGCTTGCCGGTCTGTGGCAGCAGCACGACGAACTCATCGCCGCCGTAACGGAACGCGAAATCAATCATCCGCAGGTGATCGCGGATCAACTGCCCGACCTGCGCCAGCAGCTTGCTGCCGTGCAGATGCCCATGCGTGTCGTTCACTTCCTTGAAGTGGTCCAGGTCCAGGAAGACCAGCGAGAATTCGTAGCCGTAACGTGTGGAGCGGTAGATCTCCGATTCCAGCACGTTGTGCAGGTGGCGGGAGTTGAACAGGCTGGTGCAATCGTCGGTGATGGTCAGCTCGTGGATGCGCTGCACGTGGCGCGCGTTCTCGATGGCGATAGCGGCGTAATCGGCCAGCGCCTGCAGCAGGAACATTTCTTCGTCGCCGAACTTCAGCGTCTGCGGCGTGTTGATGATCTCGATGACGCCCAGCACCTGGTCGCGGCCGCGGATGGGCACCGCGGCGATGCTGCGCGTCTCGATCCGGGTGATCTGATCCACGCGCGCGGTGAAGCGGTCGTCGCTCGGCGCCTCGGGAATGAACAGCGGTTTGGCGTGCAGGGCGACCCAGCCGGCAATGCCCTCGCCCAGCTTGATCCGGATCTGCTTGAGCTTTTCCGACGCCTCTCCCACGGCAATCTCGAAATGCAGTTCCTGCTTTTCCGGGTCGAGCAGGAGAAGCGACCAGGTGTCGGGATGGAACAGGGTGCTGATCTGTTCCATGATGGTCTCCAGCACCCGGCTCAGATCCAGCGTGGAGGTAATCGCCTTGCCGATCTCGTGGAACACGGTCAGTTCGCGGACTTTCCGTTCGAGCTCGGCGACGCGGGTCGGTTCAATCATCAGGGTAAGGCTTCCCCCACACTTGAATCAGCCCGGATTATAGCATGTTCCGCCGGAGGCGCCGGCAAGACCCAACCGGCCGCCCCGGAATTGGGTTGACACTGCTTCTCGCCTAACTCTATCCTATTCAACGAAGTCCGCCGCATTGATGGCCGCGCGGCCCGGCGGCGGCAATGAGCCGGGTTCCGGCGTCCTCACCAGCCTCATGGGTTCTTTCGGACGAAATCTCCGGCGCGAGCGCGAGATGCGCGGCATATCGCTGGACGAAATTGCCCAACACACCAAGATCAGCACGCGCATGCTGGAGGCCATTGAAAGCGATCGCTTCGAACAGTTGCCCGGCGGGGTCTTCAACCGCAGCTTCGTGCTTCACTATGCGCGCTACCTGGGCCTGGACGAAACGCTGGTCGGTTCGGAGTTTGACCTGGCAGCCGGAACGTTGGCCGCCGTGGATGTTCAGAAGGTTGCCGCGCAGCGCGAGCGCGCCGACGACCCGGCGGCCGCGGTGGAAGGCGCCGGCGCGCGTTCGCCGCGGCGAACGTTGCGGGCATCGCTGGCCGCCAGTTTGCTGCTACTCGCACTGGGCGGCTACGGCGCCTGGAAATGGCAGTGGCTGGGCGCGCTGGGATCCGGCGCCGCAACGCCTGCACCGGGTGTGGCGGCCACCGGCGGCGCGAAAGCGCCGGTAGCGGCGCAGACCCAAGGCGCGCCGAACCCGCCCCCAGCCGGCGGCGGCGACGCTTCGAATGGCGGGACTCCAGCGGCCGCAACGCCCTCTGTGTCTTCCACCGCCCGCCTGCGCCTGCAAGTGGATACCATGGGGCCTTCCTGGGTCGCGGCGTTCGCCGACGGAAAAAAGAGCTGGGAAGCCGACCTGGGGCCAAAGGAAACCCGCACCGTGGATGCCGACGCCAACATCCGCCTGCGCGTGGGGAATGCCGGCGCCGTCGTGCTGACCCTGAACGGCGAGACACAGCCGCCGCTGGGACGCCGCGGAGAAGCCAAGACCATCCAGTTCACTCACGAGGACCTGAAAAAACAGTGACGCCCTCCACCGACAAGCTGACCGCCGCGCGTGGGCAGGTCCATATGCCTCCCGAGGCCAAGCTGGAGTTGCTGGTGGCACTGTCGCGCGACGCCGACGAGGGGGTGCGCATCGAAGCGCGGCGGACTCTGTCCGCGTGGCCGGCCGAGACTATCGAGCCGTTGCTCCACCGTGGGGGAACGGCCGAGTCGCTCGAGTATTTCCTGACGCTCGAAAACCTGCGCACCGAGCTGCTGCCCGCGATCCTGGGAAACCGCCGGGCGCCTCAGGACCAGATCGCCGAGTTGGCTGCCATCGCCGACTTGGAAACGGTGAAGATTCTACTCGACAACATTGACCGCCTTCGCACCCAGGCCCTGGTGTCCCTGAAGAGCAACTCCAGCTATCTCAAGATGCACGAAAGCCGGCTGACGGCGCTCGATGAGGGCTTCATCTTCGAGCCAAGCTTTCTCGAGCTGCTGATCGCCGAGGCGCAGATCGAAGACGAGCGCCAGCAACTGGTGGCTCTCTCCGAGGAAGAGATCGCCAAGTTAGACGAGGAGATCGCCAAGGCCGAGCAGGCGGGCGACGAAGAAAAGAAGCACGAGTCCATGTACGCCAAGGTCGCGCGGATGACGGTATCGCAGAAGGTGCAATTGGCGCTCAAGGGCACCAAGGACGAGCGCGGCCTGCTGATCCGCGATTCCAGCAAAGTCGTGTCGCGCGCCGTGCTCGGATCGCCCAAGCTTACCGATTCGGAAGTGGAAACCTTCTCCGCGCTGAAGAGCGTCTCGGACGAGGTGCTGCGGCTGATCGCCATGAACCGCAAGTTCATGAAGAGCTACGTCGTGCTGATGAACCTGGCCGGCAACCCGAAAACGCCGATTGATATCGGCCTGGGACTGGTGCTGCGCCTGTTGCCGCAGGACCAGCGCGGCATCGCGCAGAACAAGAACGTCTCTGAGGTGGTCCGCAAGATGGCCGACAAGCTCGTCCAGCAGAAAAAATAGAGGCCCAAGGCCGGGGTCCCCGCCGCGCGGGAGCCTTCGGCCCATGAGGAAATGAGAATTGCAATTGATGAGTTCGCGCGCGGCCTGCGCGCGATCCCCGAAAAGGAGTTCACGCTGGAGGGCGTGGACCGCTTTCTGCGGGAGAACATCGTGGAGCCGGAGACGCTGGCCCCTTACTTGGTCTTTGACGCGCAGCATTACACCCGGAACCTGGTGGACAAGACCGCGCTGTATGAGCTGGTGGCCATCTGCTGGGAGCCCGGGCAGACCAGTTCCATCCACAACCACCACGAGCAGAACTGCTGGATGGCGGCGCCGATGGGGCGGTTGATCAGCCAAAACTATCGCGTGCTCGATCAGGACGAGGCCGCGCAGCGCTGCCGGCTGGAGGCCACCGACTCGGCCGTAATGACTCCCAGCGACCCGCTCCTCGTGAACCCCGCCGAGCCGGTGCACCGCGTGTATAACCCGCGCGAATACGGCGAGCGGGCCGTCAGCCTGCATATCTATTCCCGGCCGTTCGACCGCTGCCTGGTGTACTCGCCCGAGCAGGGCAAGTACGGAGAGATCACGCTGAAGTACAATACCGTGTACGGCCGCCCGGCCTGACCGGCGAGCCGTTCGTCAACACCCCTTTATGCCCCATCCAAAAAAGAGCGGAAAGAAAGCGGCGGCCGGCAGTCACGCGCATCGTCCCGCCGCGTCCGGCCAGAAGGCACTCCAGGAGTTTGCCGGCGCGGTGGAGCAATCGCTGGCGGGCCTGCGCTCGGCCTCCCAGAAGATCCACGAGCTGTTGGGCCGCTGGGAACAGATGGCCGACGGCGCTCCCGGCCTGCTGGGCGGCAACCTTATCCCGCTGGTGAACGAGGCGGTGCTCGACGAGCAGTTGGAGCGGTTGTCCCAGAACATGGCCGGCAAGCGGCGGGAACCGGCCGACCTGGCCGACCACGCCGACTTTTTCGGCGGCCTGCTGGGCGAGTACGCCGCCCTGCTGAAGGTGCTGGCCGGCATCGAGCTCGATCCGCAAAGCGCGCTGGCCGGCGACTGGGAAAAGATCTCCGATGAGCTTCTGCAGCACGGCGCCGCCATCCAGCAGCATGCCGAACAGATGGAAGTCGAGTTGGAAGGCGCAGACGAAGAAGAAGCCGGTGAAAGCGGCCGGGCGCCGGGTGCGGCCGCCGCGGCCGGCATGCACACCGTCAGCCGCGACCTGCTGCAAAAAACCTGGGAGCAGGCCATGTCGGGCGTAGCGCTCCAGGGTGAGGCGGCGCGCCTGGCCCAGGTGATGCGCGATCATCCCGAGTACCGCGTGGCTTGGGAGTCGGCCGGTGGCGCCAGCGATCGCGATTACACCATCGGTGGGGTCAACCCGTTCGTGCATCTCACCATGCATGTGGCCGTCGAGAGCCAGCTTGCCGAGGGCGAGCCGCCGGAAACAACCGCGACGCTGGAGCGGCTGTTGGGTTCCGGCCTGTCCCGCCACGAGGCCGTCCATCGCATCGCAAACGTGATGGTGGAACAGGTCTGGAAAATGCACCGCGAGAATCGCGGCTTCGACCGCCCCGCCTACACCCAGGCGCTGAGCGATCTGTAGCGAACCGGTCAAGGGTCGGAAGCCAAGAAGCCGGAATGCCGGGCGCCCAAATCCTCGCTTCGGCGGGCATAACCGAGCCTTGACAACCTGGCGCGGCGATGGAACGTGTCGAAGTCCGAGGCCCTGAGGCGCGCGATCCGGGCAGCCGATCTCCGAAACCTCCACCCGTTCGGTTCGGGCTGACCGGCTTCTTTTTCGCCCAAACCCGCAGGAAGCCGAAAGTCCAACCCATTGATTCCACGGCGGATACACAATCGCTCCTTCCTGCCAAAAAAGTTTGTCCCAACTATATTTGCTTTGTTTTCAACAACCGGATGCCCGAAAACAGGCGGAACTCTTGACAACGTATGTCATACTGAGATTGTAAGGAAGCAGTAGCAATCCCGTGCTGACCCAATGC
>JBKKAI010000444.1:0-6002 GCA_046714815.1 Terriglobia bacterium
GGAACAGGCGGAACAGGCTGGAGAGCAGGGACCCGCACGCGGTGGCTCCGGCGCCGTGCTGGTCCGTTTCATGAATTTAGTCCGGGTTTAGATCGTCGGCGCGGCGGGCCGCGGGGGCCCGGCGCCGTTTCCCAGACTGGGACGGAAGGTAGCGCTGCTGTAGCAGCGAAAAGCGCTACGGGTCATCCTGCTGAGCGGGCGTAAGTTAAGCCCCAAAAAACGGGGTGTAGCTGTAGCGTCAAAAGGACGATCCGGTCGGGAACCGTGGTAGAGGCGCCCGTGGTGTAAGTCCGTGGCCTCGGCTGGGATGGAAGTCCGTTAGGCGCGCGCGGCCGAGCCGCCGCTGTACGTGGCGCGGATGCGCCGGATCTGCGCGGCGTGATTGGCGTCGTGCTGTCCCAGGTGGATGATGTGGTCGCGCACCGTCAGACGGCCGTATTCCGGATGCGTGCCGGCGCGGTCGAGCGCGCCCTGCGGGGCGTTGCGCACCAGGGCCAGGTTCTGCCGGCGCAGCACTTCGAAACCGGTAAGGACTTCGCCGAGGTCGCGCCCGTTCTGGAGCGCGGTGGCCCACTTCTTTTCGTCGAAAGCCGGCAGCACGGCATCGTCCTCCGCCAGGATCTTGCGGAAGCGCATGCTGTAGACAATCTCGCAGTCCATCAGGTGGGCGGCCACCTGCGCAGGGCTCCAGCCGCCGGGCTTGGGATCGGCAAAGCTCGCCTCGCGCTCGCCGGCGCCGGCCATCGCCTCGCGGATCAGTTGCGGTCCTTTTTGGAGCATGTCGAGCGCCTGCTCGAATGTGTATTCGTGCTCCTTCTTGCAAAATGGGCAGGGCATCGCTTGGTTCCTCCTCGAATCGGCGAACGGTTATTATACCCCGGGCATGAAAACAATCGTGGTGGGCGGCCAGTCGCGCGACGTCGGAAAAACCGCGGCGGTCGCCGGCCTGGTCCGCGCGTTTGCGGAGTGGGACTGGACAGCGGTCAAGATCACGCAGTTCGATGACGATGAGCGGGCGATCTATGGCGAATCGTGGTCGCTTGAGGAAGACAGAGGCGAGTCCGGGGCCACCGACACCGGCCGGTTCCTGGCAGCCGGGGCGCGGCGCGCGTACTGGCTGCGCGCACCCTCCGGCCGCCTGGGGGAGGCGATGCCGGCGCTCCGCGCGGTGCTGGCGGGCGCGCGGAACGCGATCATCGAATCCAACAGCGTGCTCGAATTCCTCACGCCGGACCTGTTCCTGATGGTGCTCGGCCCGGGGGCTCTCAAGCCCAGCGCGCGAAAATTTCTGGATCGCGCCGATGCCTATTTGCTCGTGGGCGGCGCGGCGGCGCCCGGTGAAAGGCCCGCGTTCCGTTTTGCCCCCGGCGAGGCGCCGGCGCCGGAGATCGTGGCCCTGGTGGCGGCGGTGGTGCGCTCCTCAGGACTCTGATTTCTGCAATTCCAGCTTGACCCTCTGGTCGCCGAAGGTGCGGGCCGCCTCCCAGAGGATGACGGCGGTCATGATCAGCAGCAGCAGCGCAGCGACGGCGTTGACCGCGGCCGGCCCGGCGAATCCCTTGTCCAGGGCGGCGCGCGTGAAAGTCATGAGCTGGAGGCCCAGCGCCCACAGCGTGATCGAAAGCACGAACAGCATGGGCGCGAGCGTAAACCAGTAGGGGCGCCCGGTGCGCATCAGCCAGCGGGTGATGGCCAGCAGCGTGAGGGCGGCCAGCAACTGGTTCGAGGTGCCGAACAGCGTCCAGAACTTCAGGTAAGCGCCCTTCTCGGCGGTGGAGATGAAGACGACGGCGGGCAGCAGCGTCACCGCGGTGGCGGCGACCATGCCGCCTTTCCCCGTCCACGCGAACAATTCCTGCACGATGTGGCGGCCGAGGCGCGTGGCCACGTCGAGCGTGTCAAACACGAACGTGGAGAAGGCCATGGCGCCAAAGGTAATGGCGAACAGGCGATGCTGCTCGCCGATGATGACGGTGAGAAACGTCCCCATGCCGTTGCCGTAGATGGTGCCCGGGGCCATACCCGCGGTCTTAGCCGGCGCGACGATCATGATGGTGGCCAGCGCGATCAGCGCCACGAAGCCCTCGAGCAGCATCGCGCCATAGCCCACCATGCGGCTGTCGGATTCCTTGGAAATCTGCTTCGAGGTGGTTCCCGAGCAGACCAGGCCGTGGAAGCCGGAGCAGGCGCCGCAGGCGATGGTGACGAACAGGAACGGGAACAGCGGGACCGCCGAGCCGTCGGCTGCGGTGGCGCGCCAGGTCTTGAACGAATCCTGTGCTACGGGGAAGTTTCCGAAGAACACGCCGATGATGCCCACCGCCAGCGCGGTGTAGAGGACGAAGCCGCCCAGGTAGCCGCGCGGCTGCAGCAGCGACCACACCGGCACGAGCGAGGCCGCGAAACAGTAGGCCAGGATCAGCAGCCCCCACATCTTCACCGGGTTCTGGAAGGCGAAGACGAACAGCGTCGAGACCTTGGTGCTGAGCCACACCAGAATGAATGTGGCCGGCACGAAGGTCACCGTCAGCATCCACAGCGGCGGGTTCCAGCGCTTCTGGATCAGGCCCATCACCACGGCGAGCGCCAGGTAGAGCGTGCTGGCCAGCGCCACCGCGCCGCCGGCGTTGAACGTGACGTTTTCGAGCGGGAACTCCTGCGTGACGCCGACGAAAGTGCTGGCGGTGATGTCGGTGAAGGCGACGATCACATAAATGAGCGCCACCCAGATGAACAGCATCATCGCCCACCAGGCGCGGCGGCTCACGTTCTCGCGCATGATCTCGGCGATGGAGCGGGCGCCGTGCCGCACGGAGGCGAACAGGCTGGTGAAGTCGTGGACCGCGCCGATGAAAACAACGCCGAGGCCGATCCACAGCACCGCCGGCAGCCAGCCGAACTGCTGGCAGGCGATGATCGGGCCGGCGATGGGGCCCGCGGCGGCGATGGCCGAGAAGTGCTGCCCGAGCAGGTAGAAGCGCGGCGTCGGCACGAAATCCAGGCCGTCATTGACCGTGGTGGCCGGCGTGGGCCGGCCGGCGTTCAAGCCGAGCAGCCGCGCAAGCACCCGCCCGTACAGGCCGTAAGCCGCCGCCAGCACGATCAGCACAACTACGGCCAGGAGCGCCAGATTCATCCCATCCCCCCGGAAGTGTTCGTATGGAGCCTGCTTGGTTCCATTGTATCGAATTCGGCAACTCGGAAGCCAGAATGCCGGGCGCGCAACAGAGCCGCGAGGCGTGAGCGAGCGGTGGCGGCCGATCCGCAGTCTTCAGTTGGCGTTACTGAAGGATGGGGAACGATGCCGGGTTGGAAACCGGAACGGCGAGGCCGGGCATCGGCTTGGCCTGGAACAGGCGCCGGCAGGGCTTCGCCATCCATCGTGCCCAGCGGTTGGCGCTCTTCCGGCGCGCGCTGTCGGTGGCGATTCCGGTGTTGGCGTACATTTGCCGGTAGAGTTTCGAGATGATGAGGAACGCCAGCCGCGCCTTCAGTGACTTGACGCAATTCGAGCGCTTCCAGATCTCGTAGATGCTGTAAAAGTTGTCCCAGACGCCCTGCGTGCGCCCGCGGATTTCTTCCGGGGTCATGGTCGGATGCGGGCTGTAGAGCTTGGGGCGGAGATGGCCCGGCAACAACCAGTAGCGGGTTATGGGGACGCCCTCAATTCGCTCCGCGTCCTCGCCCAGGCTTTTCTCCCATTTCTGAAAGTCAACCGTGCCGGGGAAGGGCGTCATGGTCACGAATTGCGCGAAGGTGATCTCCGCCTGTTTGGCGAGAGCAGCCGTGGCGGCGAAGGTATCCTGGCGGTCGGTGGGGAGGCCGAAGATAAATGAGCCGAGCACATGAACGCCGTGCCGCTTGAATGTCCGAAGGCGTTCGGCCAGGCTGTCACCGTACAAATTGAAATCCTTGTGGACCGCCTTCAACCCCTCGGCGGTGACCGCTTCCACGCCGACCAACGCCCCTTTAATCCGGGCCTTGCGCATGGCTCCCAGAAACTGCTCGTCTTCGGCGGCCTCCATCGTGATCTGTGTAAAGAAGATCATGTCGCCGGGAAGCTGGGACAGGCGTTCCATCAGGTCGAAGCGCTCGGCGCGGGTGGATTCGAGTTCGGCGAGTCGTTGGTGGTTGTTCTGGCGGCGGGCCAGATCGAGGTCGGTCAGCGTGACCGGGTAAAAGTTGTCGTCGGCCAGCGCGATAAACCGATAGCCCAGCCGGCGGAGCTGGACAATTTCCTCGATCACGGGCTCCGGGGAGCGCTGGCGTGGACGCTGGCCATCGGTGCGCCAGACCGAGCAAAAGGAGCAGTGCTTGGGACAGCCGCGGACGGTTTGCACCGATGCCCACATGTAGCTCTTGGGCGGCGTGAGATCCCATCGCGCCTGCCGGAACTGGTCGGCGGGAAGGCGGCCGCCGTCGTAGATTGGCTGCGGGATTCCCCTGGCGCAATCGGCCAGCACCGTGCTCCAGATCACGTCCCCGTCTCCCTTGACCACGGCATGAGCGCCGCCGAGCTCGTGCGCCTCTTCAGGATAGAGTGTGGCGTGAATGCCGCCAAAGACCACCCAGGCTCCGCGCTCGCGGATCAACCGGCCGACCTGCAGGCCGCGGTAGGCGTTCGCGGTGTGGATGCCGATCCCCACCACGTCGCCCGGCTGCAGGCTGTCCAGATCAAAAGGCTCCAGGGTCTCGTCGGTGATGATGGGGTCGCCGTATTGAGCCGGCGTGGCGGCCGCCAGCACGTAAAGCCAGCGGGGGCTGATAACGCCGATCCCAAACGATACGTCGCTGGGGTTAACCAGGTGAACACGCACTAATGTCTCCTCAAGCGCTTTCTCACAGGAAGGGGCCGGGGTTTTCTTTCCCAGGAGTGCGAACGCCCGCTGATCATAGCAGAATCGGATGCGAACCGCTTCACTCTTTAATCATGAGACGTAGGATACGTCTTTTCGCCGGCGGGGATGGCGAAGGGCAGGTGGTTCCCCCGCGGCGGGATGGGGCAGAAGAACAGCGGGCCATAGGCGCACAGCGGGTTGAAGGCCTGGTTGAAGTCGAGTGTCACGAGGCCGCCCGCGGCGGGCGGCCGCCGCACGTAGACGTAGCGCCCCACCGGGTAAGTTTCCTTTCCGGCGGTGGCGTCCCGGAAAATAACGAACAGCTTGTCGGGCTCGTCGGCATCGACGAACGCGTCCAGGCGGAACGGCCGGCCGTCGAAATCGAAGCTCAACCGGCCGGCCAGCGGCAGTTCCTGCGGACCGCCGCGCGTGGCCTCCACCACCAGCTTCGCGCCGCCGCCGGCCGGGGTGAATTCCGCCGGCAGACGATACCGCAGGTCCACGGGGAAGTAGCTGAGGCCGTTGTACGCGCGCATCGCCGCGCCGCGCAGGTTGGAGACGCGCAGGGCGGGCCTGCCGTCGGGCCGCCGGAATTGCAGGCGGAACGGGCCAATGGCCACCCAGTCGGAAGGCGCCAGCGTTTTTTCAGAGAAGCGGCGGCCATTGAGGCGCACCAGCGGGCTGTGCGCGCGCAGGATGCAGTCTTGTCCCCGAACCAGCGCGGTTGCGGCGACCTCGGGCACGCCCGCCGCGTCGAGCCGCAGATCGGCGTCCGGCGCCCGCCCGATGCGGTTGCTCTCGCGGGCCAGCGCCCGGACCGACTCCACGGCGAAGGGCGATTTTTCGCCGCGCATCTCGCGGTCCTGCTCGGCTCGCCAGGCCGCGATCTCCCGCCGCGCCGCGGCCCCGTCCGAAGCGCCCGCCGCCGCCCGGATCTCACGCTCCGGGCTCGCCGCCGCCCACAGGATAAGCGCCGCCGTAATTCGGATTCCGGCCTTCATGGTCTGGCGTTCCGCCGGCAGGATGACGCCGGTCCGCCGGCGATGGATTCCCGCGATCCTACCGTCGCTCGTCGAGATACCGCAGGAAAGAGCCCAGTTCGGGCTCGATCATATGAAGTGTCGCCTCAACCCCTGAAGCGAGAGGCGCCATGCTCTACCAGGA
>JBKKAI010000445.1:0-4466 GCA_046714815.1 Terriglobia bacterium
CAGGTGCGCGGCGTCGGTACACTGGTCCCGGAGGAGATCCGCTGGATTCCCGCCTCGACGGAGGGCCGAGTCGAACGGATCCTCGCGCAGCCCGGTACCCCGCTGAAAGCCGATACCCTGCTCCTTGAGCTCAGCAACCCGCAGCTTACCCAGGAAACACTCGACGCGGAACTGAAGCTGAAAGCCGCCGAAGCCGGTTACCGCAACCTTCAGGTGCAGTTGGAGAGCCTGGTGTTGACCCAGAAAGCCGAAACGGCCCGGATCGGCTCGGAGCACCACGAGGCCAGGCTGCGCGCGGAAACCGATGAAGCGCTGGCCAAGCTGGGCGTGCTTTCCGATCTGAACCTGAAGGTTTCCCAGGAAAAGGCGCGCGAGCTGGCCAACCGCCACTCCATCGAACAGCAGCGGCTGGGAAACACGGCCAAGTCGCTGCAGGCCCAGCTCGCCGCCGAACAGGCCAAGCTGGACCAGTTTCGCGCCATGGCGCAACTGAGACGGACCCAATTGAGCATGCTGCGCATCCGCGCCGGCGCCGCCGGCGTGTTACAGGAGCTGCCGCTGAAAGTCGGCCAGTGGGTCACGCCGGGCACGACGCTGGCCAAGGTGGTTCAGCCCGAGCGGCTGAAAGCCGAGCTGAAGATTCCCGAGACGCAGACCAGAGACCTTCAGTTCGGCCTGCCCGCCGCGATTGATACGCGCAACGGCATCATTCCCGGACGCGTGGTGCGCATAGATCCCGCTTCCGTCAACGGGACTGTGACGGTGGATGTTGCGCTGGAGGGAGCGCTGCCTCCGGGCGCGCGGCCCGACATGAGCGTGGACGGCACGATTGACCTGGAACGTCTCACCAACGTGCTTTTCGTCGGCCGTCCGGCCTTCGGCCAGGAAAAGAGCACCGTCACCATGTTCAAACTCGACCCGCAGGGCAAGAGCGCGGTGCGCGTACAAGTGAAACTGGGCCGCAGCTCGGTCAACCTGGTGGAGATCCTCGAAGGCCTGAAAGAAGGCGACCAGGTGATCCTCTCCGAAATGTCCCGGTGGGACGGCTTCGACTTGATTCGCCTGGAGTGAATGGAATGGCTGAAACAGACGCGGGAACCGCGAAAGGAACCGAGAAGAAGATGAATGGCGCCGAACAGCCCCTGATTCGCATGGAAGGAATTTCCAAGGTCTTCTTCACCGATGAAGTGGAAACGCATGCTCTCTCCGGCGTTCACCTCGAGATACGCAAGGGGGAATATGTGGCCATCGGCGGACCATCGGGCTCGGGCAAGTCCACGCTGCTGTCGCTGATCGGGCTGCTCGATTCACCCACCGACGGTGAGTATTCGCTGAAAGGCAGTCCGGTCACGGAGCTGAAGCTTTCGGAGCGATCGCGGATTCGCAACCGCGAAATCGGCTTCGTTTTCCAGAGCTTCAACCTGATCGGCGACCTGACGGTGGAAGAAAACGTGGCGCTGCCGTTGACCTACCGGCGGATGCCGGCGGCCGAGCGCACCCAGCGGGTGAAGCAGGCGTTGGAGCGGGTCGGCATGGGACACCGCCTGCGGCACTATCCGTCGCAGCTCTCGGGCGGGCAACAGCAGCGCGTGGCGGTGGCGCGGGCGCTGGGCGGCAGCCCCGCGATTCTGCTGGCCGATGAGCCCACCGGCAACCTGGACTCCCGCAACGCCGAGGCGGTGATGGAGTTGCTGCGCGAGCTGCATCAGGACGGCGCGACGATCTGCATGGTGACGCACGACCCGCGCTTCGAGCGCCACGCCGAGCGCACCATCCAACTGTTTGACGGGCGCATCCTCGACGAACGGGTGGAGGACGACCGGGTCGAGGTGGACTGATGGCAGCTTTCGTTCAGGACCTTCGCTACGGGCTGCGGATGCTGGCGAGGAACCCCGGCTTCACGGCGGTGGCTGTGTTTTCGCTGGCGCTGGGCATTGGACCTAACACGACGATCTTCAGCCTGATCAATGCCGTCTTTCTCAGCGAGGTCACCGCCGTTGAGCCTGAGCGGCTGATGCACATTGATGTCGGCAAGGCCAACCAGGTGTCATACCCGAATTACCGCGACCTAGCGGAGAGCAAGGCTCTCGCAGGGCTGGCGGGATATTCACATATCGAGATGAACTGGCAGCGGGGCGAAGCCCCGGAGAGGGCGGCCAGCTACCTGGTAACCGCCAATTTCTTTGAGGTCCTGGGGGTGCAAGCAAAAATGGGTCGAGTCTTCACAGCCGAGGAAGCGCGTCCGGAACGCAACCCGCAACTTGCCGTGCTGAGCCACGGGTTCTGGCAGCGGCGGCTGGGAGGGACTCCCTCGATCCTCGACAGCGTGCTGACCTTGAATGACCAGCGTTACACGGTGGTGGGCATCCTGCCGCCGGCCTACCGTGCGGTGGGAGAGTACGGAACCGCTCCCGATCTGTACTTGCCACTGAGCAGCCTGTCGTTCAGCGAGCTAAACAACCGCTCACAAATCTGTGTGGAACTCGTAGGACGACTGGCGGCCGGCGTCACGCGGCAGCAGGCGCGGGCCGCACTAACGGCAGTCGCCCAGCGTCTCGAGCAAGCGCACCCGCGCGAGAACGAGGGCTTCGGAAAAGTCAGGCGGATGTTCGGCCTCTCCAGGGTCGAGCGGCTGCAGCAAGTGAGCTCGAACGCAGGTGTGCTGTTTGCCGGACTGCTGGCAATTGTCGTGGGGCTGGTGCTGCTGATTGCCTGCGCCAACGTCGCCGGTCTGCTGCTGGCCCGGGCGACCACTAGGCGGCGCGAGATTGCCGTGCGGCTGGCTCTCGGCGCAAGCCGGCGCCGGCTGCTGCAGCAGCTCCTGACGGAAAGCTTCCTGCTGGCGTTTCTGGGCGCCGCTTTCGGACTGCTGCTGAATCTCTGGCTGGCGGACCTGATCAACAGGGTTCAACTGCCGTCGTTCGCATCGTTCGAGCTGCACCTCGCCCCGAACGTCCGGCTGCTGCTCTACTCTATGATTGTCACCGCAGGCGCCACGGTGCTCTGCGGCTTGATGCCGGCCCTCGCGGCGACTCGCCCGGAACTCCTCTCCGCCCTGAAGCAGGCAGAACCGCGGTTTGCCCATCGGCGCTTCACTCTGCGCAGCGTGCTAGTGGTTGGGCAGGTAGCGGTCTCGCTTGTGCTACTGGTGGCCGCATCGCTGTTTCTGCGCAGCCTGGGAACGCTGGCCAAGGCCGATCCGGGCTTCAATGTGGCGAACACACTGAGCGTGCGGGTGAACCACGTTGGGGACTCCAACGCCGGCGCGTTCTATGAACAGGCGATGGGGCGATTGCAGGCCATCCCGGGCGTCGTCGCTGCCAGTTGCGCCGCCATCGTTCCGCTCAGCTTCAGCTCGGCAGGCGACCAGGTGGAGATCGAGGGCCGGACCCAAGGCGGGCCGATCGGCGTGGGCGTGAACGCCGTCGGACCTCGTTTCTTCGAAACGATTGGTATCCCGCTGCTGCGTGGCCGCGAGTTTCAGATCGCTGATCGCGAGGGAGCCCCGCGAGTGGCGATCATCAACGAGACCTTCGCCAAGCACTACTTTCCAAACCAGGATCCCGTCGGCAAGAGGTTATTTGACAGATTGAACAACGAGCGCGGGGTCCTCGAAATTGTCGGAGTGGTCCGCGACCACAAGTACCGCGCTTCCGACCAGTCCATTCCATTTGTGTACCGTTCGCACAAACAGCCGCCGTGGATTCGCAAATACCTCACTCTGGTGGTCCGCACGGCCGGCGCTCCGAATGCGGTGCGTGCCGGTGTGCAACAGGCCGTCCACGAACTCGATCCTTCCGCCTCGGTGGACATCAGGACCTTCGAGGACGTCGCCGCCTTCTCCCTCTTTCCAGGGCGTCTGGCAGCGGTTCTGTTGACCGGACTGGGATCGCTGGGTTTGCTTCTGGCGGTTGTCGGCTTGTATGGCGTGATGGCTTACGCGGTGAGCCGCCGCACGCCGGAGTTCGGTATCCGCGTGGCACTCGGCGCCACGCGCACGCACCTTCTGCGAATGGTGCTGGGCGAGGGGCTGGTGCTCGTCAGCCTCGGTGCGGCAATCGGTCTGGTCCTGTCGCTCATACTCAATCAGCCGTTGGCGACGTTCCTGGCCCCTGGGATCGGTTCGACCGACCCGGTCAGCCTTGCCGTCGTCACCCTGGTTTTTGCTTTGGTGGGTATCGGAGCGTGCCTGGTCCCGGCGCGTCGGGCGGCAAAGGTCGATCCCATCGTGGCGCTTCGACACGAGTGACTCGATTGCGGATTGCGAAGTGCGGAGTGCGGAAGAAGAGGCAATAAAGAAATGAATCAATTGTTTCAGGACTTGCGATACGGCCTGCGCATGCTGGACGCCGAACCGCGGGAGTGAGGTTGGGCGATGAGGACGCTTCTTCAGGACCTGCGGTACGGCGCGCGGATGCTGATTCGCAACCCGGGCTTCACGGTGGTGGCCGTGCTTACGCTGGCAC
>JBKKAI010000446.1:0-5663 GCA_046714815.1 Terriglobia bacterium
GCTGCCTGTGCCGCTTTTTTTGACGCGCCGGCACAGGCGGAGCCGCGGCGGATGTCAAGCAACTCGAAGGGATCCCTTCAACGATATTCTACCTCGCTGAGAATTTGAAGACGGTGGTGGTGCGATATTGAGCTCCCGGCTTGAGGACCGTCGAAGGAAAGCTCGGCTGATTGGGTGAATCGGGAAAATGCTGCGTCTCGAGGCAGAAGCCATGGCGCCGGCCGTAAGCCTTCCCGCCCTTGCCGCGGATGCTGCCGTCGAGGAAGTTGCCGGTATAAAACTGCACTCCCGGCTCGGTCGTCCACACTTCCATCACGCGCCCGGTCTTCGGTTCGGTGACTTCGGCCGCCAGGGCCAGTTTTCCGCCGCCGCCGTTCAGCACAAAATTGTGATCGTAGCCTCTGCCGAATTTCACTTGCTCGTCGTGGTGATCAATGCGGGCTCCGATCGCCATCGGCGTTTGGAAGTCGAACGGGGTGCCCTTCACGCCGCGCAGCTCGCCGGTGGGAATCAGCCCGGCGTCCACCGGCGTGAACCGGTCCGCGTTCAAGCGCAGGCGGTGATCCAGGATTGCGCCTTCTCCGGGCCCCGCAAGGTTGAAGTAGGAATGGTTGGTCAGATTGACCACGGTGTCCTTGTCCGTCGTGGCCCAATAGTCAATCTTCAGCTCGTTGTTCTCCGTGAGTGTGTAGAGGACCCGGACGGAAAGGTTGCCGGGGTAGCCCTCTTCCCCATCCTTGCTGGTATATGTCAGCTCGACTCCGGAGGCGCCGCCGGCGGAGGACTCCTTCGCCTTCCAGACCATCTTGTCGAACCCACGGATTCCTCCGTGCAGGTGGTTTTCGCCGTTGTTGCGGGCCAGAGTGTAGGTGACGCCGTTCAGCGCGAATCGCCCGCGCGCGATCCGGTTCCCGTAACGGCCGACGATCGAGCCGAAGAACGGATTCTGCTTGAGGTAGCCATCGAGGTTGTCGAAACCCAGGACGACGTCACCGAGCTTTCCGCTGCGATCCGGCACCCTGAGGGTCACCACAACGCCGCCGTAGGTGGCGACGGCGGCCTCGACGCCGTTCTTGTTGGTCAGCACGTAGAGATCAACGGGCGTTCCGTCCGCTGTTTTTCCGAACGGCTGCTTTTTCACCGCCGCCGCCAGCGGCATAGGCCACGCGCCGGCCGCCACGAAAACCACGCCAAGAGCCATGACCATGTTGCGCAATTGTGCCATTTGCCCTTCTCCGCGGCCGCGAGTCCCGGCCGCCGCTTTTCCATACTTCATTCCATTGTTGCTCAAAACGTGAGCTTCAGGCCGAACTGGAGCACGCGCGCGTCCCGGGTATCGGTGATGACGCCAAAGCTGTTGGCGTTAGGGTTCACGCCCGTCGCGGTCGTCTGCAGGTTTGACCCTGGGTTGGAGAACGACGGGTGATTGAAGGCGTTGAAGAATTCCGAACGGAACTGGAGGCGCTGGCGCTCGCCCACGTTGAAATTCTTGAACAGCGAGAGGTCCCACTTGTGGACGCCGGGGCCGCGCAGGCTATTGCGGCCCATATCGCCGAATGTGCCCGAAGCCGGGCGGGCGAAGGCGTCACGGTTGAACCACTGCTGCGGCGTGCGCGGGCCGTCTGTGCCGGCAATCACGTTGGGCCGCTGGTTCTGCGCCGAACCCACCAGGGCCACGTCCTGGCTCAGCGTAACGTCGAACGGGCGCCCGGCCCACATCCGCGTGATGCCGGAGAACTGCCAGCCATTCAGCAACAGGCCCCAGCCGCCCGGTCCCGGCGCCGGGCTGGGCAGATGCCAGATGTAGTTGGCGGTGAAGATTTGCGTTCGATCCAGGCTCGACGGCCCGCGCTCGGCGCGCTTGTTGGTGCTGTCGGGCGGGATGTCGCCCGCGTCGCGGTCGCTCGACGCGTCGTCAATGCTCTTGCCCCAGGTGTAAGCCGTGCCCACGCTGAGGTGGCGCGACATGCGACGGTTGAACGAAACCTGCATCGAATGGTAGGTGCTCGCGGCCGAGGATTCGCGCAGCGTGATGCTCCCATAGCCGAGGTATGGCCGGACGGTGTTGATGTGCGGCCGCCCCGTGGCGGACGAGCCGGGTGGCGGATTGTTCAGGTTGACGGGCCGGAACAGGTGCGTGCCGCGCGACGCGACGTAGGCCACGCTCAGCACCGCGTGCCGAAAAACCTCGCGCTGCACGCCAAAGCTCCATTGCTGGATGGTGGGCGCGAGTACGGGCGTGCCAACGATGGTCAGGCTGGGCGCCGACGCGGCCGCCTCCGCGCCTCCTCCGGGCGACGACAGCCTCGGCTGCTGAATGGTAACCGAGCGGCCGAACGGCGGGTTCGCAAACGCGTTCTGGATGAACGTGCCCAGCAGCGGGCGCGTGTAATAGATGCCGTAGCCGCCGCGGATCGAGGTCTTCGCCGCGCGGAACGGCGACCAGGCGAACCCCAGCCGCGGCCCCAACAGGTGGGCGTTGTTCTCACTGATCCGGCGGCCCCACGGTGAGTTCCGCCCGGCCACGATGATTCCGTTCAATGGGTCGCCGCCCGGCGCCGGCAGACCGTTCGATGCGTTGATGCGCGGCGCTTTTGCCGGGTCAAAGAATCCGGGGATGAAATTGGTCAGCACATCGTCGCGGTCGTGCGGGTTGAAGTAGGTCGAGTAGCGCAGCCCGTAGTTGACGGTGAACCGCGGCGTCACCTTGAAGTCGTCCTGGGCGAAGGCCTCGATCATGCTGTAACGCAGGTGCGACACCAGCGTCCGCTCCGTTTCGCTGTAGGAGAACGGCATGCCGATCAGCATGTTGGCCACCGGGTTGCCGGCGCCGGCGGTGGTGAACGTGAACGAGCCCGCCGTGTTGGGGGAGAACTGCTGCTCCCAGTTGCCGCCGGTGGTGTAGTACCCGCCGAACTTCAGCACGTGCGCTCCGCGGATCCAGGTGAAGTTGTCGGACACTTCCACGTTGTAGAGCTGCTTGCGCCCCTTGCGCGGGATGTTCAGTGCCGCCAGCCCACTGCCCAGCGTGATCTGCGGAATGATATTCTGGTCGTTCTCCGCGAATATCTCGGGGATGGTGAGGCCGAGACTGGCGCGGGTGACGGCGGTGTTCGTGGCCAGCATTTCGAACCCGCGGGCCGCGTAGGTGGCGCTGAACTCATTGAGCGCTGCCGGCGTTAAGACGCCGGTCAGATTTACGACTAAGTTCTTCCCGGGCCGGTCGGACTGCGTGGCGGCGATGCCGGGAAAGCGCGTGGTGATGGATGCGTAGCTCGAGCCGCCGTAAGGGTTCTTGACGAAGGCGGTGTCCTGGGCGTAGCGGCCGAAGACCTTCCAGTTCGCCGGGAAATTATGGTCCATGCGGATCAGTTCCTGCCGCCAGCGCTGGAGGCCGGCCACCGCCGAAACATAGTTCACCGCGCCCGGACCGGTGGCGTTCGGATCGGGGTACAGGCCGAGCAGTTTGATCGCATTCTGGTCAATCCGCTCGGGCGGGATGAGGCCGCCGGGAAAGCCGCGGCCGGTCAGCGGGTCGAGGATCGGGTCATCGGCGGTGCCGAACACGCCGTCGCGCCCCGCGCCGCGCCCGCTGAAATCGCCGCGCCTCTCCTCGGGCCGCGGCACCGTCGTGGTCACCGCCGCCCCGCGCGTGCTCACGTGGTTGAACTCCTGCGTGAAGAAGAAGAACGTCTTCTTCCGGCCGCGGTTGTAACCGCCGAGCAGCAGCGGCCCGCCGGCGGTGTAACCGAAATTGTTCAGCTTGAGGGGCAGCGTCTGGTGCGAAAAGTAGTCCTTGGCGTCCAGCGCGTCGTTCCGGAAGAACTCGTACAGCGATCCGTGGAAGCTCCGCGTGCCGCCGCGCGTGACCACGTTGACCTGCGAGAAGCCGCCGCGGCCGTACTCGGCGGCGAACGTCGAGGTCATCACCTTCACCTCGGCGATGGTGTCCACCGAGGTGAACGTGTTCAGCGCGCTGCTGCCGACGATGAGGTCCGCGTTGTTTCCGCCGTCAATGTTGAAGCTGGAAGCGGAGCTGCGCGCGCCGTTGATGGACATGGTGGGGTTCGTGTTGGGATCGGCGCGGTCCGGCATGTCGGAGGCGACGCCGGGCAGCAATTCGATCAGCGTCATGAACGAGCGCCCGTTCAGTTGCAGCTCCCGCACCTGGTCACCCGAGATCAGGCCGCTCTGCTCCGAGCTTTCCGTCTGCACCTGCGGCGCATCGGCCACCACCGAGACTTCCTGCGTCAGGTCGCCGACCTCCATCGTGAGCGGGAGGCCGAGATGGTCGCCCAGGTGCAGCTCGACACCGCCGCGCACCAGCTTCTTGAATCCGGGGCTCACCACGGAAATCTCGTACCTGCCGATGGGCAGCGCCGGAAAGACGAACGCGCCTTCGGCGTCGGTTTTTGCGGCGCGGACGGTGCTGGCGCCGGCATGAAGCGCGGTGACTTCGGCCCCGGCCACGGCCGCGCCGCTCGCATCCAACACCCGCCCACCGATCGAGCCCGCGACATCCTGGGCCCTCGCCTCGACAGCCAGAAACACGCTAAGCGCCAGGAGAATGCGGGGAATCATGGCGATTATTGTATCCCACTGGGAGCGGAACCTCCCCGTTCAGTAGCACAGGCATTCTCAGAACCCCGCCACAGGCTTTCTTAGTGCATGATCAGGCCACCGTCCACGTTCAGGGTCTGGCCTGTCATTCCGTCGCTCCATTCGCAAGCGAGGAAGACACAGGCGCGCGCGACGTCCAGAGGCACGAGACGCCGCTCGAGACTCTGGAGCGCGACGATCTTGCGGATATCCTCCTCGGTCGCGACCTTTTTCTCCGTTTCGACGAGGATGGCGCCCGGTGTAATACAGTTTACGTGCACGTTGTGCTCGCCCGCTTCCCGGGCGGCCGAGCGGGTGAAGCCGATGACTCCGCCCTTGGCCGCCACGTAGTGGCTCAGGTTCCTGGTGCCCTTGAAAAACGTCACCGAAGAGATATTGACGATCTTCCCCGAACGCCGGGCGAGCATGTGGGGAAGGACCGCCTTCGTAAACAGGAAGACGCTTTTCAGGTTCGTGTCGTGCATCTCGTCCCACTGCTCCTCGGTCATATTCACCAGCGGCACGCGCGGGTAAATCCCGGCGTTGTTGATGAGGATATCAATGCGTCCCCATTCGGACAGCGCAGCGTCCACGGCGCGCTGAACGGCCGCGCGGTCCCGCACGTCGCATTCCAGGCCGCGCGCATAACCGAACTCCTCCTGGATCGAGGCTGCCGCAACGGAGTTCCGCGCTCCGTCGCGATCCAGCAGGAATACCCGGGCGCCCTCGGCGGCGAACAGGCGCGCGACCCCTTCCCCTATGCCCGCCGCGGCTCCCGTAACCAGCGCAACTTTATTCTCGAGCAGCATCCCCAGATTCCCTTCCCCTGCGCCGGCCTGGCCTGGCGCCGCCCGGCTCAGATGTGGTTGCGGTTGAGATTGTAAGACACTACCGGCCCGACCGCTGCCAGTTGTGCGAGGCGACCGGCTTTCGTCGCCGCTCACCGCGGCGGCGGCGCCACGTAACCATCGCGGGCAGCACCACGGACCCCTGGGCGCGGGCGTCTCGCCCGCACGTCCTCGGCGGGTGCTACAATCGCGGTCCCCATGAGCAAAGCCGTGCCG